>JBAQYH010000055.1:0-8489 GCA_049299935.1 Methylobacter sp.
ATACTCATCACAGATCAAAATTCGGCACCTTTGCTCCCTCTCCTGCTGGAGAGGGTTGGGGTGAGGAGATTTAAGAAACCGAATTTTGACGTGCAAACGGTAAATGCTCTAAAGCTGACTGAAAAAACTATTCGCTATAGAGAACACGAAGGATGCAAAGAAAATAGCTCTATTCCTTCAACGCATTAAAAACTTCGTGTTCTCTGCGTTTTTCGTAGTTCTTCCTGAGTTTTTCTAAAAACGAATATTGGCAGTCTCGTATGCTTTGCATATGTCTTGCTGTCATTTAACGATGTAATTCGTCGATTCACCGCATTCTACGAACAACTCTTCGCATCACTTTCCTGTGCATATGACAGGCCCATCCCCTGGCTGAACACAAGTGGATGATGTTCCACCGGCGACCAATTCCAGTTCGAAATCGGACAATTCGCCGTCCTCGGCCAGTTCCTGGCAGCACCGTTCGGCATCCTGCGGAGTGAAGGTGAAATTGTAGCGCTTGCCCAGTTCGCTGAGGGCGGAATAATCGATGCCCTGCGCCTGCTGCGCGAGCTTGGTGATTTCTTGCTGAATCTCGGCATTCGCGTCCGCCGCCTTACGAAAAGCTTCAAAGTTCTGGTTCATATCGCATTTCTCTTGGTTAATTGCTCAAATAAAAAAATTCGGAAAGTGATGGACTACATAGGATATGCTGTGCCTCAATGCTGTTGACTTAACCGTGCGGGCCCCTTCTCCCTTGAGGGAGAAGGAGGGATGAGGGGGATAAAATAAGCTTTTTTCCTTATTTTGCTTTCCCCTCACCCAACCCTCTCCCTCTGGACGACTGCAAGGATGCAGGAGGTAGACAGAAAACCGCTCCATGCGTTTTCTGCATTCACCACATCCCTGTGGTTTAGCAATGCATGGAGCAATTGCCGAGAGGGCTTTGCGCTGCTTAAGTCAACAGCATCCCCGCCTAAACAGGGCGGCCAACTCTAACACAAATAACTGTCAAACTAGCTTTTTTTCCTTGCCGCCTCTAATGGCATGTCGCTCAGCCACCGGGAAAAATAAGCCAGATCTTCAGCCGCCAGCGTACCGGCCGCCTGCTTGAGGCGCAGGGAATCCAGGATGTAATCGTGCAAGGCGCGGACGTGATCGCGCTTGGCTTTGTATAGCGTCCGTTCGGCGTTGACCACGTCCACGGTATTGCGGCTGCCCGCTTCGACGCCCATACGGGTGGACAGCAGCAGCGCTTCATTGGATCGGACTGCCTGCTTCATCGCCTTGATCCGGCTCAGGTCGGCATTGACGCCGATATAGGCGTCTTGGGCCAGCCGTTCCGCCTCGCGCAGCCGCTGCTCCAGCAGCGCCGAGGCCTCATCTCGCCGGTGAAAGTTCTCGCGCACTTTGGCCTGGACCGCTCCGCCTTCATACAGCGGCACATTCAGCACCACGCCGATGTTCTGGTAGTCGATCAACGTATTGCCCAACTGTCCGCCATTGGATGTAGTGCCGTAACTGCCTTGCATGTCCAGGGTGGGCAAATGTCCGGCCTTGGCTTGCTGCACGGCTTCCTTGGCGATTTCCAGCGACGCCCCGGCGGCAAGCACGCCCAGGTTTTGCGTCCGCGCATACTCCGACCAATCCTCGATCCGCGCCGGATCGGGACCCAGTAGCGGCAAATCCTCGCGCAAAACCGCCAGCGCCGGGGTTTGCCGGATCAATTCCCACAGCGCGTGGTCGGCGCCGGACAGTTCCCGTTGCGCCTGCACTTCCTCGGCCACGGCCAGGTCGTAACCGGCCTGTGCCTCCTCCCGGTCGGTCAGCGTAGCGAGGCCTGATTCGATCCGCGCGTTGGCCTGCTCGCGTTGCTTGGACAGCGCCGCCGTTTCCGCCTGGGCGAATGCAAGACTGCTACGCGCCAGCAACACGCCGAAATATCGCTCCGCAACGCGCACCATTAAATCCTGGTAAGCGGCATTAACATCCAGCGCCGCTTTACGCACGTTGCTTTCGGCCTGCTTGAGTTGGGCATGGAGAGCGGCGTTGAACAACGGCTGGCTTAGATTGAGGCCGTAAGCATATTCCTGAAACCGGTATTTTCCGCCGCCGATGGTAACCGCGGTAACGGTGGCTTCGGTGAACGCGGTGCGGCCGGCAAAGCTCAACTTGGGCAGCCAGGCGCGTCCGAACGCCTGGTTCTCCGTTTCCAGCACGGCCTGATGGCCGGCCTTGACCGCCGTGTATTGAGGGTCGCTTTCTTCGGCCAACTGGAAAATCTCCAGCAGCGTTTCCGCCCTTGCCGAATTGCCGAAAAAAAGCCCAAGAACCAGAAGCAAGGCCGCTTTGCGCATGACGTGCCCCTCTTAATTGGTTCGCGCACCGGACAGGGTACGGATCATCCGGTCGAAACGCTCGCCGGCGATGGACACATTGTCCAGCAGGGTTTCGTCGATCTCATCGTCCAGGATTTCGTCGGTATCCAAATCGCCTTCGCCGCCGTACCCCAGATGCTTCACCGTACCACGCAAACGGTCGGCCAAAAATACCGACAGCGCTTTGAAAAAACGGAACCCGAAGGACGGATCGCCGGCAAAACGCGCTTCCAAGTCCTGTTTGTTCAATTGCAAAAACTTCACGGCCCCTTTCGAGGTCACCGTGGCCGAGGTAGGGGAACCGTCGACGAAGGACATTTCCCCCAGCATTTCGCCGGCCCCCAGTTGCGCCACCGCACCCAGGCCTTCTATCGACACGGTCATATGGCCTTCGATCAGAATGTAAACCTTGTCCAGTTTGGTGCCTTGCTTAATCAGCGTCGCACCGTCTTGCAATGACTTCACGACGCCGGTTTGCGCCATCCACTCAACATCGCCATCGTTGAGCAGTCCAAAAATATACAGCACTTTACGCATCGGTTGTCTCTCCTACTGGTTATTATAATTTTTACAGCAATTGCCGCTTGGCAAGCTCTGCGAACACTCCGGCCTGCGCCATCAGCGCTTCATAACAGCCGCTCTCCACGATGCGCCCGCCTTGCACCACCAGAATGCGGTCGGCATGAACGATGGTGCTTAGCCGGTGGGCGATCACCACGCGGGTGATGTCCAAGCCCCGGACGCTGTCCATCACTGTCGCCTGAGTTTGGTTGTCCAAGGCGCTGGTAGCCTCGTCCAGCAGCAATATGGCCGGGCGGTTGGCCAAGGCTCGCGCCAACAACAGGCGTTGCCGCTGCCCGCCGGACAGGGTGCCGCCGCCTTCCTGCAATACGGTATGCAGCCCCATCGGCATCGCGGCGATGTCGTCGACTAAGCCGACTTGCCGGGCCACGTGCATGGCTTGCTCATGACTGATGCGGGCAGTGCCGGCGATGTTGTCGTACAAACTGCCGGCGGCGATGCGGCCGTTTTGCAACACCACGCCCATTTGCCCGCGCACGGCTTCCAAATCGAGGCCGCCCAATGGCTTGCCGTCGTAAAAAATCTCGCCCAAGTCGGGCTGCTCAAAACCGAGCATCAGCCGCATCAACGTGGACTTACCGCTGCCGGATGAGCCGACCACGGCGATAAATTCGCCCGGCTCGATAGTCAGGGAAATGCCGTCGAGTATCGGCGGGCCTAATTGCGAGTAACGGAAGGAGACTGCGCTGAACTCCACGGCGCCGCGCAGCCTGCCGGGCGGATGGCGCAGTTCGCCGCTCTCCGGCACCGCATCCAGAATGGGCCGGAAGCGTTCGTACAGCGGCACCACGCCCAGGGCTTTGGTCAGCGCCAGGGTCATGGCAGTCATCGCTTGCAGGAATTGGCCGAAAGCGGCGTTAAAGGCCAGGAAGGAGCCCGCCGAGAATAATTCGGGCGGCTCGTCGCCGGCGCGAGCCACACTGCCGCCTCCGCCGGCCAGGGCTTGCAGCTTGATGTCGATGGCCGCGTGCTTAAGCAGCCAGACCACGCCGATAAAAATCAGCAGACTGGCAAATAACGGCACGGTGGACTGAAACAGCTCCTGGACATTGGCATAACTGCGGGCCGCGACGAAACGCTGTTTCTGGCGCTGGTAGTGTTTGGCCCAGGCAGCCAAGGCGCACGATTCGGCAGCGGCGGCGCGCAGCTTGCCGATGCCGATGATGTATTGCAGCACCAAGCCTTCCACCTGCCCCTGGCTTTTCACTTGCTCCCGCTCCTGGCGCAACTGGGCTACCGACAGCACTGCCGTGCAGACTAAAACGGCCAGCACCACGGCAAAGCCGATCAGGGCCAACTGCCAACTGTAATAGAACATGAGCCCCAGGCTGACCAGGGAAAAACCGAAACCGAGCACGGCCGTGGTGATGGTCATGGACAGGGTTTCGCGGATGGTTTGAATGCCGAGGGTGCGGTCGCCCAAATCGCCGGAGGTAAAATCGCGGAAGAAAGTCGGAGGCAGGCGCAGCAAGCGGTCGAAAACGGCGGCCTGGAGCGCCCAATCGGTCCTGCCCTCGATGCGCAGCATGGCATAGGATTTAACGATCTCAAAACCGGCCGCGCCCAACGCCGCAATCGCAAGTCCGGCGATCAATTGAAAGTGCTGGTTATAAGCAGCCCTGGGAATGACGGACTCGATCAGCATTCCGGTGGCAATTGGCGTCAGCATGGCCAGCAATGCGGCGGCGAATCCCATCCGCAGCAAGCGGGAAAAATCGCGGCCATTGCCGTGCCGGCCGAAGCTCAATAGCCCGCCCAAGCTCACCGGAGTATCCGGCAACCGGCGATAGAGCATGACCGCATTGCTGTCGAGCATCAATGCGCTGTCTTCATCCACAGGCTTACGCCGTCCATCGCGGGGATCGGCCAAGCTATAACCGCTGCCGTGGCGATCCGGCAACAAAGCCACGGGAGCACCATCCTCCAGAAAGCCCAATAGCGGGCCGTTGTCCTGCCGCCACCAGGCGCCGCGCAGCTGCACGGTGCGGCTGCGCAAACGAGAGACGAGCAAGATGTCTTCCAGGCACAGTTCGGCACTCTTGGGTGGGGCGATAATGGTTTCGCCCAAGACCTCCGCCACCAACCGGCAAGCCGCCAATAAGGGCGCATCCCGGCTGCTGCCGGGCAGTACCGTTGCATCCAGCGGGCGCACGGTAGACGCCAGTCCTGCCAAACCTTGGGCGAGCAGCGCCGCTTCGCCCTGCCAGCGGGCGTTCAGGCGAGCCGCCTTGTCCTGCCCGCGCCGCGCCAGGACTTGTCCGAAGCGGATGGCAACCAAGGCATGGAACGCATCCAACGCGGACCACAACTCGCCTTTATCCAGCAGGTCTACGGTGCTGCACACAGCGAGATGCAGCGGCGATTCGGCCACCGTTTCCACCCATGTCTGAGCGCACAGCGGCGCCATGCCATACCCTGCGGCTTCGCCCAAAAAACTCGCCTGGGTCTCGGCCAGGCCGCACCACAATACGCCTTGGGCCGGCCCCGCCAGTCTGGCTCCCGACGCCAATTCAATAATGCCATCGACCGGCACGGCATGCTCCATCCAAGCCGGCAATCCGTCGTTTACGGCTTGCGCCAGAGTCACCACCCAGCTATCGATCAGCTTGGCCAACTCCGTCTTTGGCACAGCCATCAGCACTTGGCGGTCAAGCATCAGCAGGCTTTCTACGGCCAGACCGCCTGTGGCCACTACGGCTTGGCCGCCTTCGCCGTTCGAAATCTCCGGCAAACCCAACAGTAAACCGCCTTGTCCGACCTGAAACAGGAAATTCCGGCGCCCTGCCGGCTCTCCATCCAAATAAGACACCGCAAATACATTGACCGCACCTTGCAGCACCAACATCGCATGATCGGTGCCGGTCAGGTTTATCGAGTGACAGCCGCCGAGTTCCAGGCGTTGCGCGCCCTCGCGTCCGGCCGATTCATAAAATTCATCCAGGTTCATGGTCATGACGGGACGGCTCTGTTTTACAAGGTCCGAACAAGGCCGGCATAGTCGCCGTCCAAGGCCAGAAGCCGCTCATGGGTGCCGCGCTCCACCACCTTGCCGGCTTTGAGCATGATGATTTCATCGCAGTCGCGGATAGTGGATAACCGGTGCGCGATAATGACGCAGGCCATGCCGCGTCGGCGGATATGATCGTCGATAATCTTTTCGGTCACCGGATCCAATGCGGCGGTGGCTTCATCGAGCACCAACAGCGCCGGTTGATTGACCAAAGCGCGGGCGATTTCCAAGCGTTGACGCTCTCCGCCGCTGAAATTAAGCCCGCCTTCGCTGACGTGACAATCCAAGCCGCGAGAACGCAAACTCACCTCTCGCAGAATCATCGCATCCTTGAGCGCCTCGATGAGCGTTTCGTCCGGGACGCTGTCGTCCCACAACGTCAGGTTGTCGCGCAAACTGCCCTCAAACAGAAAAACCTCTTGATCCACATAAGCCACCGCCGTAGCGAACAGCCTTGGCGGAATGGTCTCCAACGGACGCCCGTCCAACAGCACTTGCCCTGATGCCGGCATCAACAGGCCGCACATCAAGCGCCCCAACGTGGATTTGCCGCTACCGGAACCGCCGACCAGGGCGACCCGCGCACCGGGCTTCAGCGTCAGAGAAAAATCGTCGATCAGCGTCGGCCCAAGCGGGCTGTAGCTAAATCCGACGTTGCGCAATTCCAGCACGCCCTGCAACCGCAGCGCGGCATCTTGGTCGTCGGGCTTGTCTTCCCAAGCCTGGGGCGGCAAAGGATGACGGAATACGTCGGACAGTCGGGTAAGCAGCCCGCGCACTGTCTGCAAATCGCCGGTCAGGGCCACCAGATGCGTGATCGGGGATGTGAAACCCGCCATCAACGCCTGAAAAGCCACCAGATCGCCGATGGTCAACGCACCGACCATAACCCGGTAACCGCCCAATCCGAGCACCGCCACGTTGGTCAGCGCGGTCAGCATTGCCGGAACCACAGTAAGCCAAGCGGTTTGCCCGCCCAAACCCTGCTGGGATAATAAACTTGATGATTGGTATCCGGCCCAACGGGAAAATGCCGCATTGCCGGAACCGCTGGCCTTTAGGGTTTCGATGGCGCGGATACTGCCCACCGTGGCGCCAGCCAATTTGCCAAGATCGTTAAGCAAGCGACCGCTAAGATCAGCCCGGACGCGGCCCAGCCTGCTCAAAGCCAGCCAATTGAGCGATACCAGTGCAAAGCCGGTCAACGCCAGCGGCACATCGTAAAACAGCATTATCAGACCGTAAAACACCACCGAAATGAGATTAAACAGATTAGTGGCAAGCGCCCCGGACAGCAATTGGGCAATTTTTTCGGAAGCGGCGACACGATTGGCCACGTCACCGGCCTGACGCTGCGTGAAAAAGCCCATCGGCAAACGCAGCACCTGGGCCAAAAAACTGCTGGACATGGTGACTGCCAGTTTGGTTTCCAGGCGCAACAGATAATGTTGCTGAACAGCAGTGAGCAGTCCGCGCACCAGCAGCACCAGAATCATGCCCAAGCATAGCGGCCGGAACCAGTCCTCTTGCCGGCCGATAAGAATGTTATCGACAAACACCTTGGAAAACACCGGCACCAACACTCCCGGCACCACCAACAGCAAACTGGCCAGCGCCACATAGGCCAAGGCTTCGTGGGAATGCTGCAAGCGTTCGGCAAGTTCGCGCCACAGTGATGGCGGACGACCGGCCCGCTGGAACTCAGGCCCCGGCTCCAGCGCCAGCACCACGCCGGTAAAGCTTTCGCTCAGTTCCTCCATGGAAACCACGCGCGGCCCGCCGACCGGGTCGTTCAAATGGACACGCCCCTTGCGCACCTCTTCGAACACCAGAAAGTGTTTGAAATTCCAGTGCAAAATGGAAGGAATCGGAAGCTTCAGGATGGCTAACGGATCGTTTTTGTTAAACGCCTTGGCGGAAAACCCGTAATTTCTCGCGCATTTAAGAATATTGCTGGCCTTGCTGCCGTCCCTGGATACCCCGCAGGCCACCCGAAGCTCTTCCAGCGACACCCAACGTCCATAGTAAGCCAGGACAATAGCCAGCGAAGCCGCACCGCATTCCACCGCCTCCATTTGCAGGATGGTCGGCGTCTCCACGCGCTTGGCCGCTTGCTGTTTCTTTCCGCCTTCGCTCACCGGTAAATGCCCGCCGTTTTGCGCAGGAATGGGATCAGCAGGCTGATGGGCCGCTGTTCCAAAACCATGATTTCCGCATTCAGCGTGGTTCCAGTGGCAAGGTTAAGCGGAGGGCCATCCATGGAAGTCCAACGGTATCCGCTTACCGTATTGGCATCCCTGACTAAATCGACATAAACCGCGTAAGGCGGCCCTTCCTTGGCAAAAGAACTCGCCAATGCGGCGTTCTGCAACACTGAAACCATGCCCTGACTGGTTACCGGAAATTCGGAAATCTCCCGCACCACGCCGACCAGTGTGCCGTACTCTTCTTTTTTGACCGTGGCCGGCTCGATTCGAACGCCTAGGCCGCTACGCAGTTTTTTGCCGTGTTCGGTGGGGACATAGATCAGCGCCTGCAAG
>JBAQYH010000056.1:0-2195 GCA_049299935.1 Methylobacter sp.
GAATCCCATCAAGCTCTTCCAGGCTGGAATAAGCGATGACCAGCTTTCCGGCGCCGTTTTCTTTATGCTCAATCGACACTTTCGCACCCAGTTTTGCGGTCAGGTCTTCCTGCAAACGCAAAGTGTCTTTGTCTATGACCCTGACCTTAGGCGTTTTGGGCTCGGCTTGGCTGTCTTTAACCAGACGCTCTGCCGCCCTAACCGTTAAACCTTCCTTGACGATCTTGTTGGCCGCAGCCACCTGCTTCGGGCCGTCCAGGGACAGCAGCGCTCTTGCATGGCCCATTTCCAGCTGCCTGTTGATCAGGAACTTTTTCACGTCCGGGTGCAAATCGATCAGTCTTAATAAATTAGTCACCGTAGCGCGCGATTTGCCGACCGCATCGGCCACCTGCTGATGGGTCATTTCAAATTCTTCCAACAACCGTCTCAGCGCTTCCGCTTCTTCCAACGGATTCAGGTCTTCCCGTTGGATGTTTTCAATCAACGCTATCGCCATTGCGGTGCGATCGTCTATCTCCTTGACGACCACCGGCACCTGCTGCAATCCGGCCAATTGAGCGGCCCGCCAGCGCCGTTCTCCGGCAATGATTTCGTATTTTTCCGGGGCAATCAGGCGCACCACAACCGGTTGAATGATGCCTTGCGCCTTGATGGAATCGGCCAGCTCTTGCAGTTTTTCGGGGTTAATGTCTTTTCTTGGCTGATACTTGCCCCGCTGCATATATTCGATCGGCAGGGTATGCAGCTGATGGCCTTCCCCGGTCTCGCCGTGATCGTCTTTACCGGCGACATTGCCCAATAAAGCGTCCAGCCCTCGATTTAATCCCCGTTTTTTCACAGCCATAACGTTCAACTTTTCTCTTGTTTAATCATTGCACCGATTTATGCCAGATCAGCGCGTATTAGCGCTTCAAATTCTTCTATCAACTTTTTTAAAGCCTCGGCTTCTTCAAGCAGCATCTGGTTTTCTTTTTGAATGTTTTTAAATAACGCAACCACCATTGCCGCGCGGTCGTCTACTGTCCCGACGGTCTGTATTTCATCCGGACTCACCTCTTTAGCCGGCCGATAATCCACCGATTGCCCGGTCTTCGTTTGCTGCTTTTCCTCTTTGGCGGAATCATCAGCCAACAAGGCTTCAAGCCCCCGGCCTAACCCACGTTTTTTAAAAGTCATGTGCTGCTATGTTTTTCTTTTCTGATCATTTCACCCGCCAATGCAATATAGGCCACAGACCCTCGCGACGATTTATCGTAGCTCAGCACCGGCAACCCGTGACTCGGGGCTTCGGCCAAACGAATGTTTCTTGGAATGCAAGTCCTGAACACCTTGTCGCCGAAATAGCGGATCAGTTGCTCCGACACATCTTTGGTCAGGCGGTTCCTGTCGTCAAACATGGTACGCAGGATGCCTTCCAAATGCAGTTCCGGGTTGACGCTGTCCTGGATATTTCTCAACGTGCTCATTAATGCGGATAAGCCTTCAAGCGCATAGTACTCGCATTGCATCGGTATCAACAGGCTGTTGGCCGCGACCATCGCATTCAAGGTCAGCATGTTCAATGAAGGCGGGCAATCGATCAAAATAAAATCATACTCGGCTTTGATCGGGATTAAGGCATCGGCCAGCCGCCGCTCCTTATGATCGGCGTCCATCAATTCGACTTCCGCCGCCGTCAAGTCGGAATTGCCGGGTATCACCGAAAAACCGATCTCAGGAAGCTTAATGACCGTCTCCGACGCCGGCACTTCTTCCATCAACAAATCGTAGCTGGAATATTTAACCTCCTGCTTATCGATGCCGCAGCCCATCGCCGCATTGCCCTGCGGATCAAGATCCACCAGCAGCACGCGCCGGTTAGCCGCAGCCAGCGAAGCCGCCAGGTTTACGCTGGTTGTAGTTTTTCCTACACCGCCTTTTTGATTGGTTATGGCAATTACTTTTCCCACTAGCTTACCTCGGCCTGTTCAGGCGATTGTATTCGTACCAGACATCGTTCAACATCAGCTCCCGGAACGCTAACCGAAATGACGGATTTTTTTGCTGTAATTTCGGCCAGTTCCGCCTCCAGATTCTGTCCCTTCATTGCCAGCAACACGCCATCCTTGGCCAACAAATGCGCGGTCAATTTCACTATATCGGGCAGACTGGCAAACGCACGCGTCAAAACCGCATCGTACGCCAGCTTAGGA
>JBAQYH010000057.1:0-4579 GCA_049299935.1 Methylobacter sp.
GTATTTGAATATATCGAAGTGTTTTATAACCGCGAACGACTCCATTCCGCTAATGGCTATATGTCGCCCGTAAACTATGAATTGCAGCTTAAAGCAGCTTAACCGTGTGTCCGGAAAAGTGTTGACACATCAGGTTTCATTTTCCATTGTCTCCTCCTAATATTATATCCCCATCAATTTCCAATTAAAACTTAGTTAAATATTGTTGTTTTTCGGTAATTATCATAAAACTACGTGTAATTACTCATTAACATTTGCCGAATTAGGCAGCACACTTCAATCCGCACTCGATAAAGCTAAACCTATGAAAACATAGAGACAGAAAATTGCGGTTCCTGATTTAGGAAAGCCGAACAACAGCCGAGTGTGACGTCGTTAAAGTCATGTAGAGGAGTTCGGCTTTTTTTGTGCTTCTTTACTTCTTTATAAAAATAAATGAAGAAAAATATGGTAAAAAACTACAAAAGATATCGGAAAACACAAGTCTTCTACTGAGGTATCTTTAATCTCTAATTAACAAATAAAACATACAGAACAACGAGGTAAAAATTATGAAGAAATTTTTGTAATATCCTACATTGTGGCGTTAATTTCTATATTCGCAAGCCCAGCGAACGCCACCCAAAACTCGATGCTTGCTTAGCAGCTATTTATATATTTCCAATTTCAAAGGCTAGCCAAAAAATGGACATATCTGACTGCATATTGATGACAGACACTGATGTTGAAGTATTATTTCATTTATTTACCTGTTGCTGTACTGAGTCAATTGACCTCTGAGAGTCATCATGATATCTCATGCTTTGACTATTGTGATAAACGAGCTGGATAAACATCTTGCTGATACTTATATATTGGGCGCTCCTACAAAAGTAGAATTGGGCAATCTTGCAGAGGGCTTTAGTGCCGGTGGAGATGCTAGAGAGAAAATTATTCTGTCCATGGTGAACATCAAGGAGGAAAAAACCCTAAAAAATCTTCCTAACACAGTGCGTAATGATGTAACTCTCAGCACTATTTATGAAAATCCTCCTGTTTTTCTTAATTTTCAGATCTTAATTACCGCGACCCACGCTAATTACACCAATGCGCTATTGGTGTTATCCAGAGCTATTCGTTTTTTTCAGTTTAAGAACGTATTTACTCAAGATAATGTTAATCCCCTTTCTATTAGCACTAATGCACCTAGTGACCAACTTGATAAATTAGAATCGTTTAAACTCATTTTTGATTTGTATTCTCCATCGATGGAAGAAGTCAACCACTTGTGGGGAACGTTAGGCGGCAAGCAATATCCATTTGTTTTATACATGCTTCGAATGCTGGATCTGAAATTTAACTCAGTGCAAAGCGAAAGCCCTGCTATTACTGACATTATCAGGGATATTCATCATACCCCACCGGCGGCAAATTAATGACTGAGTATATTGGCAACGACTATGAGGCCATTTTTGCCGGTTTACTTCAGGCCACAACTTTGTCGGCATTTGTTCACCCAGATGACGTGCCGGATAGAGCGCCGCCAACCGATCATATCGATGTACCGCTATCGGCAGATATTCCTGAGCATATATTTACCCTTGTCCACTTATCGGCGGAAAGGGCTAGTAACTGCCATTTCAGTTGTATAGATGGCAATGGCCATATAAAAACACCTCATCCCATTTTCCAAATTCAGCTAAAAAATCGCTCCACAATCTGGCAATCCATTAATAAAAAAATGAGATCTCTGGTTTTTTACAGAACTCAACCCGCTTCAGTTAACCCCTTTTGTAAACACAGGCACAAAAATCGCCCGTCTTGTCTCGGAAATCTTTGTATAACAATATAATTGTCAAAATACTAAACGGTGAATAACATGGCAACAGCTTATAAAACCCCCGGAGTTTATATCGAAGAAATTCCGAAGTTCCCGCCTTCGATTGCCGCAGTAGAAACTGCGATACCCGCATTTATAGGGTATACAGAAACAGCCGCTGAAGGTAAAACGGATTTAACCCTAAAACCAACCCGCATCACATCATTACTCGAATATGAAAATTTATTCGGTTTTTCAAATGCAGAAAGATTCAGGGTCGATGTTGATACCAATACCAATACGGGTGCGTTCCAAATCGATATTGTGGAAAAGCCGTCTCCTGCCTTTATTCTGTATCATGCGATGCAAGCCTTTTATGCAAATGGCGGCGGTGCTTGTTACATTATTTCTGTTGGCTCATTTGTAGATGGCAAGGTTGACATCAACAGCATTTTAAAAGGCTTATCTGCTGCCCGCATGGTAGATGAAGTGACTTTGCTGATCAGTCCTGAAGCAGTACTGTTAAGCGATACGCAATACGGTCAGTGGGCTACCGAAGCTATCAAACAAAGTGCCAATTTGCAGGATCGGTTTACGGTATTGGATGTTTCGGATAAATACAAATCCAATGCCGATATTACGACCTTTTTTAGAAACGCCGTGCCATCGACGGTAGCGGAAGCCAAATATGGTGCGGCATATTATCCCTTTGTGGAATCGGAATTCTCATATCGCTTGGTGGATAGCGACAGTAAAAATATCAGCTTTATCAGGGTTTATACCGAAAACGGAATAAAACTGAATACTGCCACTGAAACGACAGCGGCGCAAACTGCTTATAGCGGTCTGATTGCTGCGGAGAGCGACAATAGTAGCAAATTGGCGGATTTTAGTAATGCCAACAAAATTAAACTGACTGCCGACCAAATAAAAGCCGTTGCTGACAAAATAAAAGGCATTGTTACCGATGTCGATGCTCTTAAAGATGCGATATACCAAGCGGTTGGCGTAGACAATGTCGATAGTTCAATTAAAAGCGTCACTACCACGGCCACCGCATTACATAAAGCGGTGGATGATTGGCAAAAAGCAACAATAACCGAGTTGGCTACCGCTCAAACTGCGCTGGACACCGCCAAGACCGCTCTGGATACCGCTAAAACGGCAATGGCTGCGGCTTCCGATAAATTACTGGCTAAAGGCGATTATTCATTTACCCAAATGAATAAAGTCAAAGATAAAAGCAACGCGCTTTATAACGCAATACTTGATAAAACGGTTAATTCTGGCGTAATACTGCCGCCCAGCAGCTTTATTGCCGGTGTTTATGCAGCTATTGATGGCAGTCGCGGCGTTTGGAAAGCGCCTGCCAATGTCAAGCTGGCGGCAGTTAAACAACCCACCCTGCAAATTTCCAGTCAGTTCCAAAGCGATTTGAACGTAGATACCTTAGCGGGCAAATCCGTCAACGCTATTCGTCCTTTCATCGGTAAAGGCACTCTCGTCTGGGGTGCAAGAACCCTCGCCGGCAATGACAACGAATGGCGTTATGTCAGTGTGCGACGTCTTTTTAATTTTGTTGAGGAATCCGTTAAAAAAGCCACCGAGCAATTTGTGTTTGAACCGAACGACGCCAACACTTGGGTGAAAGTGCAGGCCATGATTGAGAATTTTCTCACGGTACTGTGGAGACAAGGGGCTTTACAAGGCGTAAAACCAGAACATGCGTTTTATGTGGCTGTAGGTTTGGGCAAAACCATGACACCGCTCGACATTCTTGAAGGCCGCATGATTATTGAAATCGGTATGGCAGCTGTGCGTCCTGCTGAATTTATCATTCTTAAATTCTCGCACAAAATGGCTGAATCTTAAAAAAGCACTAAAACGCTCTATCATCATTACGCAAAGAGGATAAGTATCATGACACAAGAATACCCAATTCCCCGATTTCATTTCCAGGTCGACTGGGGTGGCACAAAAATCAGTTTTACTGAAGTAACCGGTCTGGTGATGGAAAGGGAAAAAATCGAATACCGGCATAGCGACAGCAAAGACTTTAATAAAATCGCCATGCCGGGCATGGTCAAGAACAGCAATATCACCTTGAAACGCGGTAAATTTGAAGGTGATTTTGACTATAACACCTGGCTGGACGCTATCGCCAACGAACGAGTCGAAGGCCGACGCGATATTGTCATTCGTCTACTCAATGAAAAACACGTGCCCGTCGCAGCCTGGTCCGCAACACGCTGTTTTCCAGTAAAAGTTACCGCACCCGACCTTAAATCGGATGCCAACGAGATCGCCGTAGAGAGCATTGAAATAGCTCACGAAGGCTTGAAATTGATGAAAGTCTAACCACGGAATCGACGGATGATTGATTACTATCCGCCGCTAGGATTCTATTACAAAGTGGAATTTGGCATCAGTAAGGACAAAAACGACATGCGCTTTCAGTCGGTGTCGGGGTTGTCGGTTGAGTACGATTACGAGAGCTTTAAGGAAGGTGGAGAAAACCGCTTTGAACACAAATTGCCGGTACGCACCAAATATGCCGATCTGGTGTTGAAGCGCGGCATGTTGACGAATTCAACCGTGCTGAACTGGTTTCTTGATGCATTCAATCATCGGGCATTTAAACCCGCGAATGTGAACGTGATGTTAATGAACGAAAAAGGCGAAGCGTTACGCACTTGGAACGTTGTCCATGCCATTCCGAAAAAGTGGCTGGTTAGCGATTTGAATGCCAATGAAAGTGCGGTTGTCATTGAAACGTTGGAA
>JBAQYH010000058.1:0-13049 GCA_049299935.1 Methylobacter sp.
TGGTCATGGCTTTGTGGATCGCTTGCGCCATGGCTTTGCGGTGTATGTCGAAGAGAATCTGATGATCCAGATTGTCATCTGTAACGACGCTCGGGTTTAGCCAGACCGAACAAATAATGCCTAAATCATTTGCCTTTTCTTTGGGAATGTCTCCGGCGCGTACGGCATCAAGGACGCCGTTAGCAATAGCCGCCTGTACGGTGCCCATCAGAATATTTGTGTAGCGGCTGTTGTTGACCGTTACCTTGCTGACCATCAGTGTCACAGGGCGCACTTGAATGTCGGTGTTTAAAAGGGCAAAGACTTTGGAATGGCCTTTGGCCTGATCGCCGGTCAGTGTTGCCAAAGCAACGCCGACAGGGCCGTCCAGTTCGCCGATAATGATTTCAGGTTCTGCTGCCGTACCTGGCGGGCCGCCTGCAACCAGCGCTTCGCCGGTGCGCAATACAATTCTTTCGCTCATGACTCTTCAAAAATCCCAAATTAAAAATAGAGAAAACCGTAGAATAGCATGATTTGGATTATTTCTGAGCACAGTTATGGCTTCGATATTGACAGTAAACAATCATAATCGTGATGTTGCAGGGTTAAAGTATATTTACCCGGTGCTTTCCAGGCGGTCAGGCGGCTTGTCTATCGGTATTAATTTTAATATCAATAACGCCTGTAACTGGCGTTGCATCTATTGCCAAGTGCCTGGTTTAAAAATCGGTGCCGCACCTGACTTGGATTTTCAGTTATTGGAAGATGAGCTGAGATTTTTTCTGGACGATGTGCTGAACGGCGATTTCTATCAACGTTTTCAGGTGGATGAAGACAAGCGGGTCATTAAGGATATTGCCATTTCCGGCAATGGCGAACCGACCAGCTTAAGGGATTTTGATAGGGCTGTGGCTTTGATCGGCAAGGTAGCGACAGAGGCAGGGATTTTGCCGCAGAGTAATTTTGTATTGATTACTAACGGTAGTTTGGTGCATCGGCCTTGCGTCCAGGATGGCCTGAAAAAGCTAAAGAAGTTTGGTGGAGAAGTATGGTTTAAGTTGGATAGCGCTACCGAAGAGGGCAGGGCCTTAATAAATAATGCAGGTCAAAGTTGCCAGGCAAGTGTGGAGAATCTGCTGCTTTGTGCAAAGCTTTGTCCGACAAAGCTGCAAACATGTTTATTGGATTACGAGAAGCGTGGTTTGCCTTCAAAAGAAAAAAACGCATTTCTTGATTTGCTGAGGCATATTAAAGCACAGGGTTGTGCGTTGAAGTCTGTGCTGCTGTATACGGTTGCGAGACCGTCTCTCCAGCCGGAATCTGGTCGGCTGGAGAAGCTGTCGGTGGAGACGCTGAATACATTCGCTGATGAAATAAGGCTCTTGGGTTTTGAGGTCTTAGTAAGTGGGTGAGCGATATGTTAGGCTCTGATGTCCAGCAAGGATCCTATCGTTTCTCTATCGGCCTGAAGTAATTTAACTGCGGCAGAGGTTTCCAGTTCGGCTTCTTTTAAGCTGAGTACCGGTTTGGTAATGTCATTGGGGCTGAACTCTGAACTGCCGACTTCATCTTTTTGTATGGGCAGCTTGGCTATCACTTGGGCAGCATCGGCTGATTTATGCTGAGCAGTATTGATTAGATTAACTGCGCTGGTGGTTGGTGTAATATTCATTTCATACCCCCTTATCATTGAATTGGCTTCAAGGTAATATTACATCTATGTGGGTAGTATGCAAAGATCGAATTGTGGTTTTGGGATAGAAGTGTGAACAACAAGGCATTATTTTTAGCGACGAACGGCTAAAAGCGTACAGGGCTTTTGGAATTTATAACTTGTTGTGTAAGTATAATTATGGCTATAATAGCAAGTTCATTCAAAGTGCGAATGTGGCGGAACTGGTAGACGCGCTGGATTTAGGTTCCAGTAGGTTATCCTGTGAGAGTTCGAGTCTCTCCATTCGCACCACCCAATTCTTATTAAGAGTCAGCGATTCATCGTTAACTTTTCAGTTCTTATGAGCCGTTTACCGGTATTCTATAAAATTCATATTCTAAATTTAATTGAGGTAAAGAAATGCAAGTTTCTGTCGAAAAGACATCAGAATTAAGCAGAAAAATGACTGTTAGCGTGCCTGAAGAGGTTGTTCAGGAGAAAATGGCGGCACGTTTAAAGTCGTTAGCGCGCGAAGTTAAACTCGATGGTTTTCGTCCGGGTAAAGTGCCTCAACATGTAGTTCAAAAAATGTTTGGAGACAGGGTTCGCGGTGAAATTGCCGGGGACTTGATTCAGTCTACTTATTATGAGGCTCTACAGGATCAGAACTTAAGGCCTGCCGGTCATCCTCATATCCATCCGTCAGATGAAACTGAAGGCTTTAAATACACTGCCGAGTTTGAGGTCTACCCCGAAATTTCGCTGGAAGGTGTTGATAAGCTTGAAGTAGTGCGTCCGGTTTCTGTTGTTCAGGAAGCGGATGTTGAGGATATGATAGAGAAGCTGAGAGCGCAAAAGAAAGACTGGAAAACGGTTGAACGCGTATCTCAAGAGCATGATCGGGTAACCATTAGTTTTTCAGGAATGTCTGAGGGAGAGAGCTTTACAGACGGGAAAGTAGAGAATTTTCAGGTTGAAATCGGCGCAAAGCAAATGATCCCAGGTTTTGAAGAAAATCTGATCGGTCTGAAGTCGGGCGTTAATAAAACTTTTGAGGTGTCTTTCCCGGAAGAATACGGCAATGAAAAATTGGCTGGTAAAGCGGCTGAGTTTGAAGTTGAAGTGATTAGCGTTGAAGAAGCGGTGCTGCCGGAGATCGATGACGTTTTTATCAAAGCGTATGGCGTTGAAGATGGGTCCGTGGATTCTTTCCGTTCAGATATTAAAAATAATATGGAAAGAGAGCTCGAACAGGCATTGCGCGGGAAACTGAAAAACGCAGTGATGGACGCTTTATATGAAAAAATTCAGGTCGCTGTGCCAAATACATTGGTCGACCAGGAAATCGAAAGTATGATGAAACCGTACATCGAAACCGCTAAAAGACAGAAAATGAAACTGGAAGATCTGAAGTTGCCGAGAGACGCATTTGAAGAACAGGCTAAGCGCCGTGTGGCGTTAGGCTTGATTTTAGGTGAAATCATCCATAAAAATGATATTAAGGTAGGCAATGATAAAGTGCGTTCTACTATTGAAGATATGGCGAAAAGCTATGAACGCCCTGAAGACGTTATTAATTGGTATTATTCAGATAAAAGCCGCTTGAATGATGTGCAGCAGATGGTTTTGGAAGATCAGACCATCGAATGGCTGGTTGCGCAAGCAAAAGTGTCCAATGAGACCATAAAATTTAGTGATGCCATGAGCAAACAAGGGTAAGGGGTTTAAATGTATAACCAATACTTAAGGAACCAAATGATGACTCCGGAAGCAGCGGGCGGGTTGGTCCCGATCGTTATTGAGCAAACGGCTCGAGGCGAGCGTTCTTTCGATATTTATTCAAGATTATTAAAGGAAAGGGTAATCTTTTTGGTGGGACAGGTTGAAGATTACATGGCTAATCTGGTTGTCGCTCAGTTGCTTTTTCTAGAATCGGAAAATCCTGATAAAGACATCCATTTATATATCAATTCGCCAGGCGGTTCGGTAACGGCGGGCATGTCAATTTATGACACCATGCAGTTTATTAAGCCCGATGTCAGTACCATGTGTATTGGCCAAGCTGCCAGTATGGGGGCATTGCTTCTGACCGGCGGAGCGAAAGGAAAGCGTTATTGTTTGCCTCATTCACGGATGATGATTCATCAGCCATTGGGCGGCTTTCAGGGACAGGCTTCGGATATTGATATTCATGCCAGAGAAATTCTGTCAATCAGGGAGAAATTGAATAAAATTCTTTCCGATCATACCGGTCAACCGATAGAAAAGGTTCAGCAGGATACTGACAGGGATAACTTCTTAAGTGCAAACGATGCTGTTAGTTATGGCCTGATTGATCAAGTGTTGTCGAATCGGGCAGCTGTTGCTAATAAATAACGGTTGGTATTTTTTTGTATTTCGATATATTCTTTGCCCTATCTAAAGTAAAAATATCATCTCCGGATGTTTGCGGGAGCCTAATTTATGAGTAATGACAAAAGCGGTAAAGATGACGATAAGCTGCTTTATTGTTCTTTTTGCGGTAAAAGTCAGCATGAGGTCAGAAAGCTTATTGCAGGGCCATCAGTTTATGTCTGTGATGAATGTGTAGATCTTTGTAATGATATTATAAAAGACGAATTGCAGGACGATTCATCTTCTTTTGGCGGTGGCGATTTGCCTAAACCGAAAGAAATAAAAGAAGAGCTTGATAGCTATGTTATCGGCCAGGAAAATGCGAAAAAGATTTTGGCCGTGGCTGTTTATAATCACTATAAACGCCTACGCAACAAATCCAAAAAAGATACGGTTGAATTAGCAAAAAGTAATATTTTGTTGATTGGGCCTACCGGCTCAGGAAAAACCCTGTTGGCCGAAACTTTGGCTCGGTTATTGGATGTGCCGTTCACGATCGCTGATGCAACTACGCTGACAGAAGCCGGTTATGTGGGGGAAGATGTAGAAAATATCATTCAGAAGATTCTGCAAAAATGTGATTATGATGTAGAGAAAGCTGAAACCGGTATTGTTTATATCGATGAAATCGATAAGATTTCCAGGAAGTCCGATAATCCGTCAATTACTCGCGATGTTTCGGGTGAAGGTGTTCAGCAGGCTTTATTGAAGTTGATTGAAGGAACGATTGCTTCGGTTCCTCCTCAAGGTGGGCGCAAGCACCCCCAGCAGGAATTTCTGCAGGTGAATACGGCTAATATCCTGTTTATAGTCGGAGGTGCTTTTGCCGGCTTGGATCGGGTTATCAGGGACAGGTCCGAGAAAGGTGGAATAGGTTTTTCAGCCGATATAAAGACTAAAGACGAATCCAAAAATATTGGACAGCTGTTTGCCGAAGTCGAGGCTGAAGATCTGATTAAATACGGATTGATTCCTGAGTTTGTTGGTCGCCTTCCGGTTGTTGCTACCTTGGAAGAATTGGATGAAAACGCTTTGGTGCAGATATTGACCGAGCCTAAAAATGCACTGATCAAACAATATAAGCATTTATTTGAAATGGAAGGCGCCGAGCTGGAGTTTCGGGATGATTCGCTGGTTGAAATTGCCCGTAAAGCGATGGAAAGAAAAACAGGCGCGAGAGGGCTAAGGACAATTGTTGAAAATGTCCTGCTAAACACTATGTATGAGCTGCCGTCTGCGGATAATATTTGCAAGGTTGTTGTTGATGGTGGTGTTATTTTGGGCGAGTCGGAGCCCATTCTGGTTTATGAAACCGAAAAGAAAAAGGTTGCTGAATCTTAAAACAAATTCATTGGCAATAAAAAGGGAGCTTTTATTTTTTAAAGCTCCCTTTTTTTGTGCTGTAGATAATTCAAGCGTACTATTTTGAGTTCGGCGTCCTTGCTATTTTAATTAACGCCCCCATAATCTTTCTTTCTAAGAAAATTGGTATAAGGTTCCATTTATGGAAACGCATAAAATGACAGAGTTACAACAAATAAATGCACTGATTCCGGTTTTGCCGCTCAGGGATGTAGTGGTTTATCCGCACATGGTGATTCCTTTGTTTGTCGGTAGGGAAAGATCGATTGATGCTTTGGATGCGGCGATGAAAGGCAATAAACAGATTTTGTTGGTCGCGCAAAAAGAAGCTGAGGTTGATGAGCCGGATATTGCAGATCTTTATGAGGTTGGCGCCTTGGCCAATATCCTGCAAATGCTGAAATTGCCTGATGGAACAGTCAAGGTTTTGGTTGAGGGCATTCAGCGCAGTAAGGTATTAAGTTATAAGGAAACAGAAAGCTATTTTTCTGCCGTAGTAACGGAAATTCATGATGTCTTAAAACTAACCGAGCAAGAGCAGGATGTATTGCAGCGGACGGTTATTAATTCATTTGATCAATACGTCAAGCTGAATAACAAGATTCCGCCGGAAGTTTTGAATTCGTTGTCCGGCATTGATGACCCAAGCCGACTTGCCGATACTATGGCTGCTCATATGACTTTAAAGGTTAATGAAAAGCAGGCCATTCTTGAAACGGCGGATATTGAAAAGCGTCTTGAAAATTTAATGACGTTAATGGAGGGAGAAGTTGACCTTCTTGAAATGGAGAAAAGAATCCGGGTGCGTGTTAAGCAGCAAATGGAGAAGAATCAAAGGGAATACTATCTGAACGAGCAGATGAAGGCGATTCAAAAAGAGCTGGGGGATATGGATGATGTACCCAATGAAATTGAAGAGCTGGCCAAGAAAATTGAAGACGCAGGGATGTCAAAGGAAGCTAAAACAAAAGCGGACGCAGAGCTTAACAAGCTTAAACAGATGTCCCCTATGTCGGCCGAGGCAACTGTGGTGCGCAATTATATTGACTGGATGGTCAATGTGCCCTGGAAGAAAAAAACCAAAGTACGGCATGACTTAAAGCTTGCGGAGCAGGTGCTGGAAGCCGAACATTACGGTTTAGATAAGGTTAAAGAGCGCATTCTTGAGTACCTTGCTGTTCAGCAGCGGGTGAAGCAACTCAAGGGGCCGATTTTGTGTTTGGTGGGACCTCCAGGCGTAGGTAAAACTTCGTTGGGTGAGTCCATTGCGAGGGCGACCAATCGCAGCTATGTGCGCATGGCTTTGGGGGGCGTTCGCGATGAGGCCGAAATTCGTGGGCATCGTCGAACCTATATAGGCTCAATGCCCGGCAAGATTTTGCAGAATCTGGCTAAAGTGAAAACACGGAACCCGATGTTTTTGCTCGATGAAATCGACAAAATGGCGGCCGATTTTCGAGGCGACCCGGCGTCGGCTTTATTAGAGGTGCTGGATCCCGAGCAGAATCACACTTTTTCGGATCATTATCTGGAAGTGGATTTTGATTTGTCGGATGTGATGTTTGTCGCGACGGCCAATACCATGAATATTCCTCCGGCATTGCTGGATAGAATGGAAGTCATACGTATCGCCGGTTATACGGAAGATGAAAAAATCAACATTGCAACCCGGTACCTGATTCCAAAGCAAGTTAAAAACAACGGCCTTAAAGAACGGGAAATTCAGATCACGGAAGAAGCTGTCAGGGATATGATTCGATATTATTCTCGAGAAGCGGGTGTCCGGAGTCTTGAGCGGGAAATTTCGAAAATTTGCCGCAAAGTGGTTAAGGACTTGTTGTTGAAACCGAGAAAAACCAAAGTCGTGGTCAATTCCGGGAATTTGGATAAGTATCTGGGGGTCAAGCGTTTTCATTACGGACTTGCAGAAGAGAAAGACCAGATTGGGCAGGTTACCGGCTTGGCCTGGACCGAAGTGGGAGGCGAATTATTAACCATTGAGACAGCGGTAATCCCCGGTAAAGGCAAGCATTCGGCAACGGGTAAGCTCGGAGACGTCATGAAGGAGTCCATTGAAGCGGCGATGACGGTGGTCAGGAGTCGGTCGGAAATCCTGGGTATTGATAATGAACTGTTTCAGAAGAACGATATACATATCCATGTGCCTGAAGGAGCGACGCCAAAAGATGGGCCGAGTGCGGGCGTGGGGATGTGTACAGCCATTATCTCGGCCTTGACCAAGATACCTGTTCGGGCTTGTGTAGCTATGACCGGTGAAATTACCTTACGAGGTGAAGTGCTGCCTATCGGGGGCTTGAAAGAAAAGCTTCTGGCGGCTCATCGCGGTGGAATAACAACGGTTCTAATTCCGGTTGAGAATGAAAAAGACTTGGCTGAGATACCTGAAAACATCAAGCGGAACCTGGATATCAAGCCTGTCCATTGGATAGATGAGGTGTTGGAAGTTGCTTTGCAATACATGCCTGTAAGGGTTGAAAAAATGGAAGTTGAAGACCAGGGAAAAAATGAAACTGACGCAGTTAAAATAAAAAATCAGGGTTTAACCGCGCATTAATTAGTTTGCGGTTTTGTCGAAAAGTCTGCAAAACCGCAAAAATACTGGCTTTCAGGGTGGTTAATGCTTGACACTGCGCAAGTTCAGTTGTTATAAATACCAGCGTTTTTTGTGTCGCCGAAGATGGGGCATAAGAATTGTCACGCTGATCTTCGAGAATATAACTTTAAAAATGACTTCCTAAGGGGGAATAATGAATAAATCGGAACTTATTGACGCTATAGCAGAATCTGCTGAATTAACTAAAGCGGATGCTGGTCGCGCATTGGATGGTTTTATTAGTGCAGTTACAAAAGCATTGAGCAGCGGCGATTCAGTCGCTTTAGTTGGATTTGGAACATACGCTGTAAAAGAAAGAGCGGAGCGCAAAGGACGTAATCCACAGACCGGAGCTGAGATTACCATTAAGGCTGCAAAAATTCCTTCATTTAAAGCTGGCAAATCTTTAAAAGATGCTGTAAACTAGTATTTCTTTAGTCGGGTGCTTAGCTCAGCTGGGAGAGCATCGCCCTTACAAGGCGAGGGTCGGGGGTTCGAACCCCTCATCACCCACCACCGATTAAAGGAGCGGTAGTTCAGTTGGTTAGAATACCGGCCTGTCACGCCGGTGGTCGCGGGTTCGAGCCCCGTCCACTCCGCCAAATCAAAAAAGCTCCGGATCAATTGGTTCGGGGCTTTTTTTTTGATTAGAATTAAGTTGTTTCTTTAGGACAGATCATATGCTGACAAAAATAAGAGAAAAAGCGCAAGGTGCTTTCGCATGGGGTATTTTGATAGTGATTTGTGTGCCCTTCGCTTTATGGGGTATTCAGAATTATCTGGATACTGGAGAAGAAGCGCCCGTTGCTTCCGTAGGCGATAAGGATTTTTTTCAGCGCGATGTTAACAGGGCTTACGAACAATATAGCCAGAATCTTCAGGGAATGACATTTGACGAGCAAAGCTTGAAGGCGCAAGCGTTGGAAAAGTTGATAAAGGATGAAGTCTTATTGCAGCATGTGCATGCCAAAGGCTTGGTTACAACGGATGATACCGCGCGTGAATTTATACAATCCCTGGCTTACTTCCAGGTGGATGGCAAGTTCGACGAAAAGCGTTATAAGACAATGCTTAATTTACAAAAAATGTCCTCAGCGGAATTTGTGAATAGAATCAAGAATGCGCTGATCATGGAGCAGTTTCAGCGCAGTATCATCGATAGCAGTTTTGCTACTAAATATGATGTGGAAAGCTTTTTCAAAATCCAGAACCAGCAGCGCGATGTGGATTACATCACTGTTGCGGTACAGAAATCGGCGGAACAGCCCTCAGAGGAAGACATAGCGGCCTACTACCAGAGACATCAGGATTTGTATCAAACGCCTGAACAGGTTTCCATAGAATATATAGAATTGTCACTTGAAGATATCGCCAAGACAATTGCGGTAACCGATGACAAGTTGAAAGCTTTCTATGAAGAGCAAAAAGACCAATACACCACCGCAGAGCGAAGAAAAATCAGTCATATCCTATTTGCAATTAATGACAAGACCGACGAAAAAACCGCTTTGGAAAAAGCCCTAAAAGCGCAAAAAGAATTGGCAACTAAAGACTTTGCCGCCTTGGCGGCGGAAGTTTCCGATGACAAGTTAACCGCTAAAACAGGCGGGGATTTAGGCCTGTTTAATGTAGGCGTCATGGAAAAACCGTTTGAAGATGCGGCAAGTGCTTTAAAATTGGGTGAAGTATCGAAGCCCGTTAAATCGGCATTCGGCTATCACTTGATTAAAGTTACCGAGTTAATGCCGGGCGAGGTCAAGCCGTTCGATTCAGTTAAAAATGAAGTAACCAAGGCTTATCAGAAAGCCCAGGCAGAAAATGCATTTTATCAGGCGGGTGAAACGCTAACCGAAATGAGTTATGAGCACCCCGATAACTTGAAAACGGTAGCCGATGCGTTGGGCATCGCCATTAAGAAAACAGCCTTGTTCACCAAAGACAAAGGCGAGAGCATTGCCGCTGAAGAGAAAGTTCGGAGTGCAGCCTTCACTGAAGAGGTTCTGCAAGGCAACAATAGTACGCCGATAGAATTGGGAACCGATCGCCTGGTTGTGTTACGCATGTTGGAGCACAAGCCGGCTGCGGCGCGAGAGCTAAAAGATGTTAAGCCGGATATAGTCGCCGTGTTGCTGGCGGATAAAGCCAAGCAACAGGCTGTCGAAACGGCTAAAAAGATCAAGGCCCGGTTGCAGGCAGGCGAGTCCATTCAAACGGTTGCGGCTGAAAACAAGCTGCAAGTCAAGGCCGTTACAGGATTGACACGCAGCAAGGAAGATGTGCCGTTGCCGCTGAGTCAGGCGATTTTTAAAGCCGCCAAGCCTGTCGGCGGCAAGCCAAGCATCTTCATTGCCGAGTTACCCGCAGGTGAACAAGTGGTAGTGAGCCTGTCAAAAGTAACAGAAGGCGTCATGACCGAAGATGATAAGAAACAGATGGAGCTGGCGACCAAGAATATTGCCAAAGCGTTTGGCCAGACTGAATTCAATGCGTTGATAAACAGTTTGCAGGCTGAAGCCGACATCTCGGTGCAGGCGCCTAAGTAACAGTCAAGCCGGAAATAAAAAAGGGAGCTTAAAGCTCCCTTTTTTTTTGTACCGATGTTTTTGCTTTAAGACGCGGCTAAACCGGCGATGTTATAGCCGCAATCGACAAAAGTGATTTCGCCGGTAATACCCGAAGCCAGATCGGAGCACATAAAAGCCGCCGCATTACCGACTTCTTCAATGCTGACGTTTCTCTTTAAAGGCGCGGTATCGGCCGCTTTGCTGAGCATGGATTTAAAGTCATTAATACCCGATGCGGCAAGCGTCCTGATAGGGCCTGCGGAAATCGCATTAACGCGCGTACCTTCCGCACCTAGCGCAACGGCCATATAGCGGACATTGGCTTCCAGGCTGGCTTTGGCAACACCCATGACATTGTAGTTAGGAATCGCCCGGTCGGCGCCTAAATAAGACAGGGTCAACAGTGAGCCGTTGCGGCCTGCCATCATCGCGCGTCCGGCTTTTGCCAATGCGGTAAAGCTGTAAGAACTCACATCGTGAGCGATTTTAAAGTTTTCGCGGGTGGTGACGTCAACATAATCGCCGTTCAGCGCGTCGCGGGGGGCGTAAGCGACCGAATGCACGATACAATCCAAGCCATCCCAGTGTTCGCCCAGTTTTTTAAATACGGCGTCGATATGTTCATCGATGCTGACATCGCATTCAATGGTAATGTTGGATTCACATTGTGCTGCCATTTCTTCGACGCGACTTTGCAGCTTTTCATTTTGAAAGGTAAAGGCTAATTCAGCGCCCTCGCGGTGCATGGCTTGAGCAATACCCCATGCAATTGAACGGTTACTGGCTAAGCCTACAATCAAGACTCGTTTGCCCTGCATAAAACCCATTATCATCTCCCAATGTTTTTGTTGTTACAATAGAGTTTCAAGTATCTATGACCCATCTAATGATGTCCAGTATTTTGTCAGTCTCCCACGTTAGTGCTTTCAGTGTGGCGTTACAGGGCTTATTGTAAATCGGCTATTATGTTCCCGGCAGGATAAAGCCGTGTCCGAGAGATAAAAGCCGAATTGAGGCGATGGGTTGTTGCAACGGCCAATACTGATGCATCTAAATAGAGTGGTTGAACAATACGGGCTAGGCGCACTGCTTTTGTGCTATCCTCGCGTCCGCAAAGGTGCCGCATAAACCTCCGTTAAAATTCTTTAGATAGACTGAAATCATGCAAAAACAACTGACTATCCGGGACTGGATTCTCTATTCGCTCCTTAGCTTGCTGATACTATTGCTGGTGCTGGCTATGTACCAAATCGACCGGCAGTGGCTGAAACTCACCGAGATGCAAACCTCGATGTCGGAACAGGCGAAGAGCCTGCGCGAATTGCGTAGCGCCATTGCTTCCGGCGCAGTATTGGCTGCAAGTTCCGCAACAGCCGGAAAAATTGCCCCGGCTTTCAAACGTGCCTACGCGGCTACCCATTTGCCTGATTATGCACAGGGTGATTGGAGCGTGGAAGCTTTCGGCACTAACCTTAAGACCATCACGCCATTGGTTTCCACCGATGCCTATGCTTCCAATGTGCAAAGCTACGTGCTGGAGAGCCTGATCACCCGCGATCCCGATACCCTGGAATGGGAGGGTTTAATCGCCAAAAGTTGGAAGGTCAGCGAGGATGGATTGGTGATCAGCTTCCAGATGCGCGAGGATGTGCGATTTTCCGACGGCGAACCGTTGACAGCTGAGGATGTGGCTTTCACTTTCGGTTTTATTATGACCGATGCGATTCAGGCGCCGCGTGACAGGGCCTATCTGGAAAAGATCAAGGAGGTGAAGATCAACGGCAAATACGAAGTTGTGTTTACCTTCAAGGAACCGTATTTCGAAGCGCTGTCATTGGCTGGCGGCATGCCGATTTTGCCCAAGCATTTCTATTCGGTCTATTTGAAAGAGCCGCAAAAATTTAACGAATCCAAAGGCTTGATATTGGGTAGCGGGCCTTATAAGTTGCTCGATCCCAAGAGTTGGACGCCGGACAAAGGCAATGTCGAGCTGGTGCGCAATGATCGCTACTGGGGCGACGTGCAGCCCTCATACAGCCGCATTCTGTGGAAGATTATCCAGAACGACAGCGCCCGGCTGACTACCTACCGCAATGGCGACATCGATTCTTACTCTGCCCGCCCTGTCGAGTACCAAGAGCTGAAAAAGGATGCGCAGATCATTGCCAAGAGCCAGAATTTCGAATATATGCCCCCGGTGGTCGGTTACAGCTACATCGGCTGGAACCAGCAGCGCGGCGGCAAACCGACCCGCTTTGCCGATAAGCGGGTCAGGCAAGCGATGACTTACCTGACCGATGTGAACCGCGTCATCAAGGATGTTTTCCTGGATTACGCCGAACCTGCGGTCAGCCCGTTCAGCATGGCCAGTAAGCAGCACGATAGTGCATTGCAGCCCTACCCATTCAGCCTGGACAAGGCCAAGTCCTTGTTGAAAGAGGCCGGCTATGAAGACCGTAACGGCGACGGGGTATTGGAA
>JBAQYH010000059.1:0-3857 GCA_049299935.1 Methylobacter sp.
CGTTCATTATTTATGTTCTCCAATGACAGTTAATCTATTCCAGTGATGTACGGGAATGCCTGGAGCTCACTTTACTTAAGGCCCAAAATTCTGGCCCTCTAAAAAATCGGAAAAAATTAGGTTGACGGAACACAGGTGGAATCGCATGCAGAATGTTGAGATATTAATCACCGTGCAAAATTTTCCAGTGTTCCTGTACAATGAAGCCGAGTCCGTTTATGAACACCAAGTTCAACCAGATCCCATACTCGGTGAGTATAAAGCTCGGTTAACAGAGTGGCTGGAGACGGATGCCAAACCTCTCAAGAACCAGCGACATATACCGTCCAGCGTTTATTTGAAGGTTTGGTAGACGAAGGTTATTAAGGCGCTTACGATAGCATTCAGCACTTTGTTAAGCAGTGGAAGCTCGACCAGCAGCGTTGACTGCCAAACAAGCTTTATTCCTTTGGCTTTCCGCCAGGTAAGATTTGTAGTTCGATTGCAGTTGAGCCGACTGCAAGTTGCAGGAGATTAAACTACCTAGGAGCAGTTGTAGGAACGGTCGAATTCAAAGACGCGGAATGAGACCATCAAAGCCATCAAAGCCATCAAAGCGTCAAGCTGGAGCTGGAGCTGGATGCACGCCGAATTCATGGGCAATCTCATTGACAGTTTTAGTTCTTTTAACCGCATCTAAAGCCACCTTGGCTTGTTGTGCCGTTAAGTATCTTGTGCTTTTTTTACTCACAACCAGCTCCGGTTTATCCCAGGCTACCGTTTTAAATTAGTCCGGATTGCTGAATCTACTTTACCGATAAGGGGTACACAAATCCGTTTTATGTACCACTTTAGGGTACACAGATATTTTTCAGTTTTGTTTGCGTACCATCTCGGGGTTAACAACACTAACAAATCAACGACTTACGAAATGCTTGCGTGCTCCATTTTGGCACACACCTATATTAACCATACCCCCTAATAAAATATATTATTTAATCTATGTGCGCGTTAATAAAAGCGGAATTATGTAGCAATTGCTCAAAGTAAAAATCGAGCAAAACGGGAAGCTTAATTGATTTTTTTATAACGATACCGTTCCTTAATGTTGTCATCGAAAAATGCTCCTTTAGACTGAGCCGACATTAATCTGTTATAGATGCTAATAGGAACATTAAAGTATTGATAAACGCCACTTTTATGAAACTCTATTTCCAAGGTTCCGGTAGCTCCATTAAGACAACACTTGGGCGAAGTCAGCACCACCATAATTAGAAGTGGATAAAAAGCGCGCATGCCGCCCTCTGACCAGTAGCATGCTTATTCTGAAAATCTGAAGCGGCTGATTCAACTTCTGAGCAAAGCCGGACAAAGGGAAAATAACAGGAGACACTTCTATTTTGCAGCATAGAGGACATTTCTAAATTGCATTAACATAGATTAAAAGCAAGGTATCACTTTACTTTTTAGTTACTGCTTTAAATTTTTTAATAAAACGTCTAAATCTTCAGCAGAGAGTGACTCTAGTTTTCTTCTAACTTCTGGATCCATTCCTTTTAAGCTGTTCTTTTTCTTATGTTGTTCGACAATAGCCCGAAAAACGGCATCATCTAAGAAAGCCAGCTCAATCGCTGACGCTATAAACTCATATTGCTTGATTCCCGCACGCTTAGCAATTTCGGACACTTTATCGTGTACGTCTATGGGAAGTGAAATGGTTTTTCTTTCATTCTTATTTGGCACTGTCATAATCATTCAAATATTTATTCATTATATAAATTGATTATATCACGCTATATGTGCAGAACTACAACGCAGCAATTGTGCTTTTTTAAATTGAAAATAATCAATTTTACTGGCTTACGGAACAATACATTATCACTGTTATTTTGTTGAAAAACGGTCAATTTTTAAAAATCTAAAGCTTCGATTAATTCTGTAAATAACAGCGCCTTAGCAATTTACAAGCTATACGGTTTCTCACTCGGATGGGGCAACAGTGAAAAAATTCCGACTCAAAAAAGAATTCTTGTGTTGAATTATTTTTTGAATTCATTATAATTTAATCCATTGTCACTGTACGGCGACAACATACTCTACTGATTAACTGTTACCTTTCGGAGAAATTATCATGCACACAACCCATCCACCTGGCTTTGGCTGGCATTCGACTGGCTATCACAACGGAAAGCTATTACTCCCCCAAGCACTTATTAAACAATTAGCTGAAAAAGCAGAGCTTGACGCAGAACAAGACTTTCTTCAGGCCGAAATTAATGAAACGATCAAAGAACTCCTGACCCAGAGCAATTTAACTTTGCCGGAACTGCATGACCGCCTTATAGCTTTTTCCCAGGAACCAAGGCAGCACGTCACCGCCAAGCTTGTCAAATCCCACAACACCAATGATAAATATAAATACATCAAAGTTTTCGATAGCGACAAAATCCAATCAATTAAATACGACAAAACGACGTCCCGCAACGCGCTGGCGGTGATGAAACGGTTCGCTGATAACGACAATGGCGAGCGGATTTTAAAAACGGTGCCTAAAAATTTTATAGCGCAGATGCGCACGTTAAAAACGCAGTACCCAAATTGTCAGAGCTTTCTTGATTATGTCGAATCATTCGCGCTGCTAGCCCTAAAGCAGCCGTACCCGGCCTTTTATTTCCCACCGGTCCTATTGATAGGGCCTCCGGGAATCGGAAAAACGGCGGTGGTTAATGCGGTCGCTAGCATTATTGGCGTCGTCTGCCGGCAGGTAGATTTAGCAGCGACGACAGCCGGCTTCGTGCTCGGCGGCATGAGTACGCAGTGGGCAGACGCGAAAAGCGGTGCAGTGGTCGAGCTTCTGCGCGATCATGATGCCGCGAATCCGATCGTAATTCTTGATGAAATCGACAAAGCGTCTTTATCGCAAAAATATGACCCGCTCGGTCCTTTGTATAGCTTATTGGAGCAGAAGACCGCCGAAAAATTCATTGACGAAGCTATGGATATGCCCACGAATGCGTCACATCTCTTATATGTCGCCACCGCAAACAGTCTCTCGACCATCAGCAAACCCATCCTGAGCCGCTTTATCGTGCTAAAAATTGACGCAATGAGCGCTGACCAGCATGGCGCTGTCACGCAATCCATCTACAGTGGGCTACTCGCCCAGCATAATGCTAGTGCGTTGTTTCCCGCCAAGGTTGCTAATGACGTTATTGACGCGCTGCGCAATCAGTCGCCGCGCACCATTAAAGCCATGTTGCGTTGCGGATTAGCCCAAGCCGCAAAGCGCAAGCCTCACGCCAAAAAGCTCGCCCTTATACCCGATGATCTGCTTTTTTCGGAGGTGGCAGAGAGTGTCAGTGAATATGACGGCCGGTCATTCGGCTACGTGCATTAACATCATTCCTAAATATAAGGCGAATTCAATGAACACAGAAATAACTGAAACAACTATCACAAAAGCCTGCGCGAACTGTGGTAAAGACTTCACCATTTCGGCTGCAAAGAAGCGGGGTCGGGTGCAAAAATACTGCTGCCACCGCTGCGGCACCCTTTACCACTGCCGGCACGTCAGGGATAAAGCGGCCCATACCGCTCGTCTTACCACATATTTTCAGGATCATCCTGAAAAACGATTCTTAGCATCAACGAAACAATCCGCCAAAGCGCGCGGCTTATCGTTTGATCTTTCCGAGGCCTGGTTCAAAGAGCGCCTGGACCGCGGCGTCTGTGAAGTCACGGGCCTACCGATCAAAATCAAATTATATAAGAAGGGCGATGCCGGCCAACGCGGCTATTATAGCCCATCCGTTGACAGAATCGATAACGCGGTCGGTTATATCCCGTCGAACTGCAGGCTTGTCTGCTGGGGATATAAT
>JBAQYH010000060.1:0-3491 GCA_049299935.1 Methylobacter sp.
GGCGGAAGCAGCACCGCAAGAGTTGTTCCCGTTGCCATGTGCTGAGAAAAACCGGCCCAGTAAATAAGCGCCGGTACGATGATGATGCCTCCGCCGATGCCGAAGAAGCCTGCCGAAATTCCGCCGAGAATACCGATAATCAAAAATATGAGCCATGGCGGCATCTGGATTCTCCTTCCGGATTAAGGTCGGGACAAAACCATCACTCATGCCCCATGATTTTCAGCCGGGCGCGCAGGGTTTCAAGTTCCTCGATCAAGTCCAGCGCCAGCGCGATGCCGGCCAGATTGACGCCCAGGTCGCGATGTAATCTTAATGCGGAACGTACCCGCACCAAGCACGCTCCTGAAAAACGCCATACATGCATGTGATCCCCTTGCGGCTCGATAATGCTTTCTTCAACCAGGCTCACAATCCAGTCTGCATGGACGTCGCAAGCATGGCACAGTTGTTCCAGAGTCAGGCTGTCATCTTCAATGACTGTGCCGGTATGCACCGGCAATAAATTATGCGAATTCATTGGCGTACCCTCATGAATTGGCGCGGGTTAAAATCAAGCTCTTGCTGCATTTTTTGGTACACCGCTTTGGCGCGTTCGGTGTTTGCAGGCGGCAGGGCGATTTGCAAGACTACGAAGAAGTCGCCCGGAGTTTTGGCCGGTAGTCCACGGCCTTTTAAACGCAGTTTGCCGCCTTGCCGGGAATTGGGCGGTATTTTAAGGTCAACGTCCCCGTCCGGGGTAGGCACTTTGATTTTTGCGCCTAGTGCCGCTTCCCAAGGCGTGACCGGCAAGTCCAGATAAATATCGGTTTCGGAAACCCGGTACAGCGGGTGATTGTTAAAGGCGATTTCAAGCAGCAGGTCGCCGGCTTTACCGCCGCTTGAGCCGGTGTCGCCCTGGCCCGCCAACCGGATATGCTGCCCGGCCTTAATGCCTTTGGGGATTTTGATGTTCAGGCTTCGGTGCTTGACCCGTACATAGCCTTGCGCATCCATCTCCGGCGTGCTTAGGGAAACACTGCGTGTCGCGCCCTGGATACTGTCTTCCAGGTCGATATAAATTTTCGCATGACTGTCCTGACCCCGCACACCGAAGCCGCGTTGTCCTTTATTGGCTGTGCCGAATCCTGCGCGTCCAAACAATTGTTCAAAAAAATCGCTAAAGACGCCGGCATCGCCTCCGGTAAAATCTCCGCCTTTGAATTCGAAGCCTTCATCCCAGTTTGGCGGCGGCTTGAAATCTTCACCGGCTTTCCAGTTGCTGCCCAGTCTGTCGTAAGCGGCTCTTTTTTGGGGGTCTTTGAGCACTTCGTAAGCTTCGCCCAGCTCCTTGAATTTTGCCTCGGCATCCTTTTCCTTGCTGACATCGGGGTGGTATTTGCGCGCCAGTTTACGGTAGGCGCGCTTGACCTCGTCCTGAGTGGCGGTTCTGGATAGCCCCATGATCTTGTAGTAATCTTTATACTGCATATTGCGCCCGTCCGATTACAATTGAGAGCCTGGAAAAAGTCCAGGTGGATTTGATGTTTCTACGCAATGATAAATTAGCTAATTATAAAATCCAGCCCCTCTTCCACACGCTCCAACGTTCATAGCAAGCTTGCCAAAATCGCCGCTTATCCTTCAAGTTTAAAAAGCCTCAAACCATTTCGGCTTGAAAAAAATAATATAGAGTAAAAAGAACTCCGATATGGGGGCAAACACGAAAATATAATGAACAACCAGAATGGCTAAACATAGCAACAGGCGCTTTAAAAAAACAGTAAAAGTGATCATTGGCATCTTACTATCCTTATTGGTTTGCCTTTAGGGTATGCCTACCACTCAGGTTGTCCTGTTTTTACAAAATCGTGATTAGCGACCGTAATGAGGGCTTGAAATTACTCCTCCGATACGACGTTGATGCGTTTGGGTTTGATAGCCTCGCGCTTGGGGATAACAATCTCCAGTACGCCGTGTTTGCATTTTGCATTGATTGCATCGCCGTCGGCGGAATCGGGCAAACTGAAACGGCGGTAAAAAGAACCGGACGTTCTTTCGACCCGTTTATAGCCTTCTTTTTCAGTTTTGACTTCGGTTTCTTTTTCGCCTTTGACCGTCAAAACACCCGCTTCCATGCTGACTTCAATATTTTCCGGTTTGACCCCTGGAATATCGGCAAGTATGACGAATTTATCGGCTTCTTCTTTTATATCAACCGCAGGCGCCCATTCGGCAGTCGCGATGGAACCTTCTCCCGCTTTTTCGTCACGCGAAAGTGCCAATTCTCTTTGTAGTTGGTTCAATACACCCCATGGGTCATGTCGTATGATAGCCATTTTCTGTCTCCTAAAAATTAATGTCTTAATTCAATAACAAACTTGAAAACGATTACTTGTCTTCATTGCTGATGTGGGGGCGGCAGTTTTTTTGTCAAGTGGTTCAACAGTAAGCGTTACTCTTTACTAGCCGTTTAAGCGGCTTGCCCGATAGGCGCGCATTAGAGCGATAAACGCCAGAAAATCGTACAATCCGTGAATAACTATCGGGATTAATAAATTTCTGTCGCCGCCGTAATCCAGGGATAAGCTTAAATAAATCCCCACTAAAGTCGCCAGCACGGCGTAAAGCGGCGTCACGGCATGAGCTAGGCCAAAAATAATATTGCTGCCGAGCAAGCCCGCCGTCATTCCCCAGGACGACTCTATCCAGGGCTGGATAACGCCGCGAAACAGCAGCTCTTCGGACAGCCCGGCAATCGACGCCAGTATTAATAAATCAGTCCAATGGTAACGATGCAAACCGGAGCCTAAAGTCTCGAACAGCATGTTTTTAATTTTTACTACCGATTCTGTCTGCAACTGCTCAAGGGTTAGATAGAGTAAGAATAAAGGCATGGTCCCTGCTATGCCGTAAGCAATGGCTGACTCTGAAAAATGCAGGGTTTCGAAAGGGTCAATATTGGCGATCCAGCCTAAAATCATCGCGACCAAAATCAGGCCCGCTTCAAAAGAACAAGCCTTTTTAAAAAAGTCATCGGGATTGAACGGATGTTTGTCCATTTGCAGTGTTTGATCAGTAAGAAAAGGTCATTCTAATCAAAAATGGTTAAAATAGGCGTTTTGATTCATTCGCGACTGACGCTATGCTGTGTTTTATTTATAAAAGCCTGAAAAAAGAACATCTTTATTTGTATGTCGATAAAAAAGACGATTTTTCGAAGGTGCCGGAAGCGCTGTTCAACAGCTTCGGCAAGATGGAGTTTGTGATGGACCTGGAGCTGACGCCGGAACGCAAACTGGCCAAGGAAGACGCCGGAAAAGTGCTGGAAAGCCTGAAAGAAAAAGGTTTTTTTGTGCAGCTGCCGCCGAACAATATGCCGGCGCCGTTAACTATTCAATAGTTTTTTATAATCCGATTTGTCCACGAAAAACACGAAAGACACGAAATAAAGCAGTATGTTGTAATTTTTATCCTATGGAGACGATCTATGACAGACCGCTACGCTACTC
>JBAQYH010000061.1:0-2868 GCA_049299935.1 Methylobacter sp.
TTGCAGACTGAATTCCCACGCCGGAGCGTGGGAACTATAAATCTGGGTTCCCAAGCTTCTGTCCAAGAACATGGACACTGGACTGGAGGAGTCGGATGTAGGCAGGAATAAGCCCGCCCGGCGACAGCGAGAACCGGCTTATTCCGGGTATAACGATGAGCGCAGAAGCCTGAGAACGATACCAATTCATTATTCATGGCGCTGATCCAACGCCAAGTTTAATTTCAGCGCATTCACTCGTGGCTCACCCAATATTCCCCATTGCCGGGCTTCCGTGTAACGATCAACCAATTCGCGCACACTGTCCGCCGACATATGCCGGGCATTCGCAATGCGGCTGATTTGATAGCTGGCGGCAGCAAGGCTGATGTGCGGATCGAGCCCGCTGGCCGAAGCGGTCACCAAATCCACCGGCACCGCTTCCGAATGGCTGGGGTCTGCATCGCGTAATGCCTTGATGCGCGCCTGAACAGCATCGATCAGCGCAGGATTGATAGAGCCTTGGTTGGAGCCGCTGGATGCGCCGCCGTTATAAGGAGCCGGCGACGTCGCTGAAGGCCGTCCCCAAAAATACTCGGGCCGGGTAAACGCTTGGCCGATTAATTCGGAACCGAGTGGCTGCTCGTTACTGCCGAGCAGACTGCCGTTTGCCTGGCTGGGGAATACGATTTGTGCAATGAACGTGACTGCCAATGGATAGGCGACGCCGGTCAGCACGGTAAAGAACAACAGCATGAGTATTGCAGGTTTGATGTGGTTGGTCATTGATGACTCCTTTGTTTGTTCTTTGAATTAAATTGATAACGCAATTAAGCCAAGATCGATCAACTTAATACCTATAAACGGCACGATAACGCCGCCGACACCGTAAACCAGCAAGTTATTGCGCAGCAATGCCTCCGCATTTTGCGGCCGGTATTTCACGCCTTTCAAGGCTAACGGAATCAAGGCGACGATAATCAAGGCGTTAAAAATAACCGCCGAAAGTATCGCGTTGTTCGGGCTGCTAAGGCCCATAATATTCAGCGCCCCAAGTTGCGGATAAGTGCTGGCAAATGCGGCAGGAACGATGGCGAAATACTTGGCCAAATCGTTAGCCAGACTGAACGTGGTCAATGCGCCGCGCGTCATCAGCATTTGTTTGCCGGTTTCGACGATTTCGATCAGCTTGGTCGGGTTGGAGTCGAGATCGACCATGTTGCCGGCTTCCTTGGCCGCCTGGGTACCCGAATTCATCGCCACCGCGACATCGGCCTGAGCCAATGCCGGGGCGTCGTTGGTGCCGTCGCCGGTCATCGCCACCAGACGGCCTTCGGCTTGCTGTTCGCGAATCAGCTTGAGCTTGGCTTCGGGCGTTGCCTCGGCCAAAAAGTCATCGACACCCGCTTCGGCCGCTATCGCCGCCGCCGTCAAGCGGTTATCGCCGGTGATCATGATCGTTTTAATGCCCATATTGCGCAGTTCGACAAAACGCTCCTTGATGCCGCCCTTGACCGTGTCCTTCAGCTCAATAACGCCCAGCACCTGTATGCCGTCTACAACCAGCAACGGCGTGCTGCCGCGGCGCGCGACAATGTCGGCGATTCGTACCGCTTCCTCGGGAAATTTTGCACCTTGGCCTTCCACATAGCCGCGTATCGCATCGACAGCGCCTTTACGGATCTGGCGCTCGCCGATATTGATGCCGCTCATCCGGGTTTGCGCGCTAAAGGCGACAAACGTAGCATCCAGCTCGTGAATATTGCGTTCCCGGATCGCAAATTTCTGCTTGGCAAGAATAATGATGCTGCGCCCTTCAGGGGTTTCATCGGCCAGCGTCGCCAGTTGCGCGGCATCGGCCAATTCTTTTTCACTGATCAATCCGATCGGTAAAAAAGCCGAGGCTTGTCGGTTACCCAAGGTAATGGTGCCGGTTTTGTCGAGCAGCAACACATCCACATCACCCGCCGCTTCAATGGCCCGGCCCGAGGTGGCGATGACGTTTTTCTGCATCATCCGCCCGATACCGGCAACGCCGATGGCGGACAGCAAGCCGCCGATGGTCGTAGGAATCAAACAAACCAACAGTGCCACCAGCACGGTGATCGAAACCGGCGTACCGGCTTTGGCGATTTCCACGCTGTAGAGTGAAAACGGCAGCAAGGTCACGGTGGTCAGCAGGAAAATCAGCGTCAACGCCACCAGCAAAATGGTCAGCGCAATTTCATTAGGCGTTTTTTGCCGCGACGCGCTTTCCACCATCGCAATCATGCGATCCAGGAAGGCTTCGCCGGGATTGACCACGACCCGCGCCACCAGCCAATCGGACAAGACCCGCGTACCGCCGGTTATCGAGCTGAAATCGCCGCCCGATTCGCGAATCACCGGAGCGCTTTCGCCGGTGATCGCGCTTTCATCGACACTGGCTGCGCCTTCGATGACTTCGCCGTCGGCGGGGACAAAATCGCCGGCTTCAATCAGCACGATGTCGCCGCGCCGTAATGTGGTGCTGGCGACTTTGGCGTAATCGGTGCTGTACTGCGGTTTGTCCAGTTTCTTCGCCATGATGTCGCGCTTGGCGCTACGCAATGACGCCGCCTGCGCTTTACTGCGGCCTTCGGCGACGCTTTCGGCGAAATTGGCGAACAACACCGTGAACCAAAGCCAGAAAGTTACGGCCAACATGAAGCCGGTTTGCGTGTGGTCTCCGGATAACAACTCCCACAGCCAGAGCCCGGTGGTCAGCAAACTGCCGATATAGACCACGAACATCACCGGATTTTTCCATTGTTGTTGAGGCGCCAGTTTGCGCAGGGTATCGCCTAGCGCAGCCCATAGTATCTGACTGTTAAATAGCTGTTGTGTATGACTTTTTGTGCTCATGGATTG
>JBAQYH010000062.1:0-2400 GCA_049299935.1 Methylobacter sp.
GTCAATATACTGACTACCAATGAAACGTATTTTTTCCGCGAACCCAAGCATTTTCAATTTCTGCAAGAACAGATTATTAAACCCTGGCGGGGCGATAATTTCCGGCTATGGAGCGCCGCCAGTTCCACGGGCGAAGAAAGTTACTCCATCGGCATGACCTTGGCCGAGGGCTTGGGCATGAGGAAGTGGGAAATTTTCGGCTCCGATGTTAATACCGAGGTGTTGGAAACCGCACGGCGAGGCGTTTATTTGATGGACAGACTGGATAACATGGACCAGCATTACCTGGATAAATATTGTCTTAAAGGCGTACGTTCGCAAGAAGGCTATTTTCGGGTCGATGAAAAAAATAAGAAACCGCGTCAGTTTCGGCCAGATCAATCTTAAAACCACGCTACCCAAAAGCCTTGGGCAATTCGATGTGATTTTTTTACGCAATGTGCTGATCTACTTTGACACGGAAACCAAACAGGATATAGTGCAGCGCGTAATTTCGGCGTTAAAACCGGGCGGCTACTTTTTTATCAGCCATTCTGAAACCTTGCACAGCATTAAAACTGAATTGTCTATGGTGACACCCTCCATTTATCAAAAACCATGCAAGTAGGACTATACCAAGGACTGCCGCGCGTCATCATTGATCCCGGCGAAAGTTATGCCACCAAAAAAAATGAAATCATTTCCACCTTACTGGGTTCATGCGTAGCGGCATGTTTGTATGACCCGATTAATCGCGTGATCGGCATGAACCATTTTCTGCTGGCTCAGCAGCATTCGGCTCACAATGCGGCCTTATTGGGCTCGGAAGGCGGACGCTACGGCATCCATGCGATGGAGTTGCTGATCAATCAAATGTTAAGGCAAGGGGCGCAACGCACCCATTTAAAAGCCAAAGCCTTCGGCGGCGGCGATGTGCTTAAACTGGGCAATGAATCACGGGGCGGACAATCCGTAGGCGCTGTCAATTGCGAATTTATTAAAACGTTTTTGCGTACCGAACATATCCCATTGGTAGCCTCCGGTTTGGGCGGCCACATAGGCCGCAATATTTTCTTCCTGGCGAGCGATTTTTCCGTGTATGTTAAAAACATTGAACACGCCGAAGAAGAAGCTGTCATTAAACAGGAACAACGTTTCCTGAAAAAGACCGCCATACATATCCCGCAGCCATCGGATCAGGCTGATTTTTGGTAACAGCACTTCTAATTAAGTAAAAAAACATGGCAACTGAAATTAAAGTATTGATTGTCGATGATTCCGCCGTGGTGCGGCAGGTATTAACCGGTTTACTGGACGGCGCATCGGGATTGAAAGTCATCGGCGCGGCGCCCGATCCTATTTTTGCGATGAAGCGCATGGAAAGCGAATGGCCCGATGTCATTGTGCTGGACATTGAAATGCCGCGCATGGACGGAGTGACTTTTCTTAAAAAGCTGATGAGCGAGCGCCCTACTCCGGTGGTCATTTGTTCCACCTTAACGGAAAAAGGCGCGGAAGTGACCATGCAGGCCATGAGCGCCGGTGCGGTCGATATTATCACCAAGCCGAAACTAAACTTGCGCAACTTCCTGCAGGAATCCAAATCCACCATTATCGACGTAGTCAAAGCCGCCGCGGGCTCCCGCCCCAGAATCATCAAGTCAACAACCACAGCAATGCCCAGCCGTATCGCTACCGGCGCCGACAACATGTTAAGCAGCAGCGTTCTTAAACCGATGGTGCAAACCACGGACCGGGTGATCGTCATCGGCACCTCAACCGGAGGAACTCAAGCCCTGGAATACCTGTTCACCCAGTTGCCCCGCTCTGCCCCGCCGATTGTCGTGGTACAACACATGCCGGAACATTTTACGGCGGCTTTTGCCAAGCGGCTGGACGGTATTTGCCAGGTGACGGTAAAAGAAGCCGTGCAAAACGACCGGGCCTTGCCCGGTACGGTTTTAATCGCTCCCGGCGGCAAACACATGTTGCTGAGTCGCAGCGGCGCCCAGTATCGGGTTGATGTCAAGGACGGCCCGCTAGTCAGTAGACACCGCCCCTCGGTTGACGTATTATTCCGCTCCAGTGCCCAGTCTGCCGGGGCTAACGCAGTAGGCATTATCCTGACCGGCATGGGCGATGACGGCGCTCACGGCATGAAAGAGATGCACGATGCCGGCGCGCTGACCATAGCTCAAGATGAAGCCAGTTGCGTGGTCTACGGCATGCCCAAAGAAGCCGTCAAGCTGGGTGCAGTCGACGGCATCTTACCGTTGTCGGCCATCCCGCAGCTGATTATGCAAGCGCCGACCAGGGCGCTGTTTAAAAAAACCTAAATCCCGGTATCTATAGTGCAAGCATTGAATGAAGTACATTACGACACTGCCGCACACCTGGCACGGCTTGAACTCACCCTGGTCA
>JBAQYH010000063.1:0-1574 GCA_049299935.1 Methylobacter sp.
GCGTTGCATCCTGTGGCTTAGCCCTTTGAATTTGCGCAAGGCATCGCACATGATCTGCTGATCCAAGCCTACGGCCACGCCCAAGGCCAATGCGGCCAAGGCATTGGCCGCGTTATGCCTGCCTTCAAGCGGCAATTCGGCCAGCGGCATCAGGCAAGATTCGTTGTGCATCAGATATTCGGTGTCGCCCTGGTAAGCGAGGTGGAAATCGGCTTTCTTATTAATCGAGAAGGTGAATGTCTTCCTGCTGTCGTCCTGCATGGCGCAAACTACGGGATCATCGGCATTGATGACCATCACGCCATCGCCCCTGAAAACCCTTTGTTTTTCCCGTGCGTATTCGGCTAAGTCGGCATGCCTGTCCAGATGATCGGCGCTGACATTAAGCACCGTCGCTGCCGCGGCATTCAAGGCTGAAGTTCGTTCCAATTGAAAACTTGATAACTCCAGCACGTACAGCTCTGCGTTAAGCGCCAGCAAATCCAGAGCCGGCGTGCCCAGGTTTCCGCCCACGCCAACTTGTACGCCCGCCGCTTTTGCCATTTCGCCCAGCATGGTGGTCACCGTGCTTTTACCGTTGGAGCCGCTGATCGCAACAATCGGCGCATCGACAGAGCAGGCAAACAGGTCAATATCGCTGACTATTTTCGAGCCATTGGCAACGGCTTTTATGATCGCCTGTTCATTCAGCGACACGCCGGGGCTAACCACCAGATGCGTCGCCACCTTAAACGCGGCCTCGTCGAAACCTCCGGTAAACACCGGCGCATCGGGCATTTGCTGAAAAAACTCCTCCATCATCGGCGGTTTAGCGCGGCTGTCGATAATGGCGAATTTAAAGCCTAAGCTTTGCAAATAATGCGCAACCGAAATTCCCGTGTCGCCAAGGCCGACGACCAAAATCTTGGATGTTTGCGGATCCAAGTCAAAATTCTTTTTCAACAATGCTGTAATTGCTGCACTGCCTACAGGATGTAGGTAAGGAGCGTGAGCAGGAGCGGAAGCTTTATCCATTTCTTATCTCAGTTTCAAGGTCGCCAAGCCAATCAACACCAAAATGACGGTAATAATCCAAAATCGCACGATAACGCGAGGTTCCGGCCAGCCTTTCAATTCAAAATGATGATGTATCGGCGCCATGCGGAAAACACGTTTTCCGGTCATTTTGAACGAGGCCACCTGGATAATCACCGATACCGTTTCCATGACGAAAACGCCCCCCATAATCATCAACACGATTTCCTGCCTGACCAGCACCGCCAATACGCCTAAAGCTCCACCCAGCGCCAGCGCGCCGACATCGCCCATGAACACCATCGCGGGATAGGCGTTAAACCACAAAAAGCCCAATCCGGCACCGACCAAAGCGGCACAAAATACGATCAATTCCCCGGCATTCGGTAAATAAGGGATAGCCAGATATTGCGAGAAGGTCACGTGCCCGGACAGGTACGCAAAAAAGCCCAAGCCGGTTGCGACCATCACGGTCGGCATAATCGCCAGCCCGTCCAGCCCATCGGTCAGGTTGACCGCGTTGCTGGTGCCGACAATCACAAAATAGGTCAGTACTATAT
>JBAQYH010000064.1:0-4824 GCA_049299935.1 Methylobacter sp.
CAAGCACCGGTTTTCAAATAACAGGCTTTGCTTTTGCCGTTCAAAATATTCTGCGGTATCAACGAAAACTGCGCCGATGCACCGCCTTGCAGGAACAAGACCTTATAGTTTTCAGGAACCGCCAGCAGCGCTCTCAAATCACTTTCCAGCTCTTCGGCAATAATGGAGAAATGCTTGCCGCGATGGCTCATTTCCATGACCGACATGCCGCTATCGCGCCATTCCAGCATTTCCTGTTGCGCTTGACGCAATACCGACTCGGGAAATGCAGACGGCCCTGCGCTGAAATTATAAACTCTGGACATTACGCTTCCTCTCCTGGTTCACTATCGTCATTTATTGTTTCATCCGATGCGTCCAATTCTGATTCGGCATCATCTAAAAGAGCGTCTTCATCATCGGCATCATCCACCCCTGCCAAACCTTCGATACGGTCAACGCCGATCACTTTTTCATTCTTGTCCGGCTTGATAATCGTCACGCCCTGGGCGTTACGCCCAATCACCCTAATACCATCAACCCGTGTACGCACCAAGGTGCCGCCGTCGGTAATCAGCATGATTTCGTCGTGGTCGTTGACCAGCACCGCACCAACGACAGCGCCGTTGCGCGCGGAGGTTTGTATCGCAATCAGCCCCTGGCCGCCGCGCTTATGGCAGGTGAATTCTTCCAGCTTGGTGCGTTTGCCGAAGCCGTTCTCGGTGATGTTCAGCACCGTGCCTTCGGTCGCGATAATCAGGGAAATGACTCTTTGCCCTTCCTGCAACCTGATTCCGCGCACCCCGGACGCCGTTCTGCCCATCGAGCGCACATCTTCCTCATTAAAGCAAACCGCCTTGCCGGTGCTGCTGAACAACAGTACGTTTTGCTGGCCGTCGGTCACCGCAACACCGACCAGGGTATCGCCTTCTCTTAAATCGATGGCGATTTTACCGTTAGCGCGCTGGTTCTCGAATTCTTTTAGCGGGGTCTTTTTAACGGTGCCTGCCGTTGTCGCCATAAAGATGAACTTACTGTCGGTAAATTCGCGGATAGGCAACATCGCATTGATTTTTTCGCCTTCCTCCAGCGGCAACAGATTGACGAAAGGTTTGCCCCTGGCCGCCCGGCTGGCAACCGGCAACTGATAGACTTTTAGCCAGTAAACCTTGCCCCGCGAGGAGAAACACAAAATAGTGTCGTGAGTATTGGCGACTATCAGCTTATCGACATAATCCAGTTCCTTGGTTTGCGTCGCCGACTTGCCGCGCCCGCCACGCCGTTGCGCCTTGTAATCGCTGAGTGGTTGCGACTTGACATAGCCTTCATGCGACATCGTCACGACCATGTCTTCTTCAGTAATCAGGTCTTCATCGGATAAGTCCGAATGATTCTGGATAATTTCGGTGCGCCGCTCATCGGAATACTGTTCCTTGATAGCTACCAACTCTTCCCTGATGATTTCCATCAGGCGAACGTCGCTGCCCAGAATAAACAGATACTCGTCGATTTGTTCCAGCAGCTGTTTGTATTCATTGACAATCTTGTCCTGCTCCAGGCCAGTCAAACGATGCAAACGCAATTCAAGGATAGCCTGAGCCTGGGTTTCCGACAAACGGTAAAATCCGGCATGAATACCGAACTCTATGCCCAAGTCTTCCGGCCTGGAACGATCCGCATCGGCGCGATCCAATAGTGCTGCAACCAATCCTGCATCCCAGTCTTTTTCCAGCAAGCCGACTTTCGCGTCAGCCGGCGTGGCGGCCGCCTTAATCAGCGCAATCATTTCGTCGATATTGGCTAACGCAACCGCAAGCCCTTCCAGGATATGTGCCCTTTCCCTGGCCTTGCGCAGGTTGTAAATCGTTCTGCGGGTAACAATTTCCCGCCGGTGATTAATAAAGGCGCTGATAATCTCGCGGAGATTCATACAGTGCGGACGGCCATCCAGCAGCGCGACCATATTGATGCCGAACACAGTCTGGAATTGCGTCTGTTTGTACAGGTTGTTCAATACCACTTCGGGCACTTCGCCGCGGCGCAGTTCAATGACCATGCGCATGCCGTCTTTGTCCGACTCGTCGCGCAAACCGGAAATGCCTTCAAGCTTTCCTTCCTTAACCAGTTCGGCAATTTTTTCCAGCAATCGGGCCTTGTTGACTTGGTAGGGTAATTCGGTCGCGATAATTGCTTGCCGGCTGCTGTCGCCAATGTCTTCGAAATGGCAGCGTGCACGCAGATAAATCTTGCCGCGTCCGGTGGTGTAAGCGTTATAGATGCCGGAAGCGCCGTTGATGATGGCTGCGGTAGGAAAATCGGGGCCGGGAACATGAGCCATCAACTCATGAACGGTCAGATCGGGCTGGTCGATCATCGCCAGACAGGCGCTGATCACTTCGGATAAATTATGCGGCGGAATATTGGTCGCCATGCCCACCGCGATACCGGATGAACCGTTAACCAGTAAGGTCGGCACCCGTGTCGGCAATACTGTCGGCTCAGACTCCGATTCGTCATAGTTCGGCGCAAAATCGACTGTTTCCTTGTCCAAATCGGCCATCAATTCATGGGCGATTTTCGCCATGCGCACTTCGGTATAACGCATCGCCGCGGGTGAGTCTCCGTCAACCGAACCGAAATTGCCTTGCCCATCGATCAGCATATAGCGCATCGAAAAATCCTGCGCCATCCGCACCATCGTGTCGTAAACCGCGGTATCGCCGTGAGGATGGTATTTACCGATCACGTCACCGACTACACGCGCCGATTTTTTGTAGGGTTTGTTCCAGTCGTTGCCCAGCTCGCTCATCGCATACAACACGCGGCGATGTACCGGTTTAAGGCCGTCTCTGACATCCGGAAGGGCTCGACCGACGATAACGCTCATGGCGTAATCGAGATAGGACTGTTTCATCTCGTCTTCGAGATTGACAGGTATTATTTCTTTAGCGAAGTTTGACATTGATCCCTATATACACAGTGTGCCGTTAATTCATACCGGCATGGTTTCGTGATTCAGTGCAACACACTTTATTCCTGAATTTTTTGTTTTTAAGTGCGACTACATGACAAGAACACAGCTTGGAATTATAACAAATTGTCTCTATAGTGTCGAAGCCGATAGTGTCAGGCAAATATCTCCGTCAAAAAGTTTTGCATCGCAATCCAAGAACGCCGGTCTGCATCGGGCTGATAAACAGCGCCGAACGCCGGATCGTTGGCAAGCGGATTGGTGAATGCATGCACGGTATTGCCGTAGGCATGCAACTGCCAGTCCGCGCCTGCATCGGTCATTTCCTGCTCAAAAGCCAGCACTTGTTCAACCGGAACCAACGGATCATCCCGTCCATGCAAAGCCAGGACTTTTGCTTTGACAGCGTTACCTTGCGTATTGCCGGGCGCTTCCAGCAAGCCATGAAAACTGACCGCACCTTTAATATCAACGCCGGTTCTGGCCAGATCGAGCGCGCACAAGCCGCCAAAACAAAAACCGATCGAGGCGATTTTGCTGTCATCGACCCACGGCATCAATTTTACCGCGGCCAAAGCCGCTTTCATGCGCTGTTGCAGCATGGCCCGATCGGCCATAAACGGCTGCATGAGCCTCATGTTTTCTTCCGGGCCTGAACCTAAAACGCCCTTGCCGTACATATCAACCGCGAAACCGACATAGCCCAAGGCAGCAAGTTTTTTGGCTTTCCCGGCAACAAAATCATCCCGGCCAACCCAGGTATGGTTAATTAAAACCGCGGGCCTGCGCCCTGTTAGCGCATCATCAAATGCAAAAAAAGCTTCCAGTACTACATCGCCATCCAGATAAACGACGGTATTCGATACGATTGCCATGCCATTGTTCCTTTATTTAATTCTGCCCGATTCCCGCAAGGCTTGTAAAAAACCGGCGGAAGCCTCTTCTACCATATCCAACACCCGCTCAAAACCGTATTGGCCGCCATAATAGGGATCGGGTACCTGGCGCTCATTCAGATGCGGCGCGTAATCAAGAAAATATTTGATTTTGGGCTTGTGATGCTCAGGACAGGCATTAACCAGTATTGAATAATTTTCATCGTCCATCGCCAAGACATAGTCGAAATCTTCAAAATCCCCATGAATGACTTGCCTGGCCCGCAAATTGGATAAATCGATACCCCGTTCACGGGCCGCCACTTGGGACCGTAAGTCAGGCTCGTTGCCGACATGGTACGCATGCGTACCGGCCGAATCGATCGCAAAATGCGTTTCCAGGTTATGGTCCCGGACCAGTTTTGTAAACACGCCTTCAGCCGTGGGTGACCGGCAAATGTTGCCCATGCAGACGAAAAGAACTTTTATTTTTTCCATATAGAACAAGACCGAGAGTTAACCGTAATGACGCATATTGTACCGCCTGAACAGAAAAATGGGCAGCGCAACGGCGATAGCAGGAATCTGTCGCTCAGTCTTTCTTATCATTGCCTACAGTCATCAACGTTATCATCAATAAAACAATAACCAGAACCGGCCAGAAATAAGGCGCCATGATAAAAACGCCTGCCAATGCAACGAACATCGCGAACAAAAACATAAATACACCGGCGCCTAAAAACAGCAGCACCATCAATATGCCGGTGAGAATCATGATCAACAAAGATGTCGGCACCGCGGCAAAGCGAACCAGCGGCTCGGCAACCGGTTCGCCATTAAGCATAACGCTGAGTTGCCCTACGCCGGGATGAAACAAATAACTCAGAATGGCGATGACTGCACCGGCTATCAGCACTTTTACGATCAGCTTCTTATCGCGTTTTGTTTGCATAACCGTTTCCTCAAAAACTTATTGCACCTTATGGTGCAGGCTTATTT
>JBAQYH010000065.1:0-3043 GCA_049299935.1 Methylobacter sp.
ATGTTTGTACGGCAGCTATTCTCATCGACGGTACGGAAATATCTGGCGAATTCCATCTGCTGTCCGCATATGTCTCGCGAGAATTAAATCGGATTCCTACTGCCACCCTTCACTTACAAGATGGAGAAGCAGCTAAAGCTACTTTTAAAGCTAGTAACACAGCCCATTTTATTCCCGGCAAAAAGATTGAAATTCAGCTGGGTTATCGATCGCACAATGACACCGTATTCAAAGGCATCATTGTTAAACACAGTATCAAAATTCGCAAAAATGGCAGTTTATTAATCCTGGAATGCCGCGATGAGGCGGTAAAAATGACTAGCGGTGCCAATAGCCGCTACTACATTGACAAAAAAGACAGTGACATTATCGAAGAGATTATTGGCCTGTATGATCTGCAAAAAGATGTCAGTGCCACTCAGCTGACTCATAAAGAAATCGTGCAATACGATGCCAGTGATTGGGATTTTCTATTATGCCGCGCCGAAGCTAACGGTTTGGTTGTGAAAGTTGAAGATGGAAAAATCATTGTCGCGCAACCTGCGCCTGCCGAACAATCCGTACTTAAAGTCCAATACGGTGCAACCTTGCTTGAACTTGATGCGGAAATTGATGCGCGTTGGCAAAGTAAAGGCATTGCCGCCCACAGCTGGAACGCAACCGATCAGGAAGTAGTTACGACAGAAGCTAAAGAACCGACTACTACCAATAATGGCAATCTGACTGCTAGCGACCTAGCCAATGTAATTGGTGGTGACGCTCATGTTATTAGACACGGCGGCAAATTGAGCCAACCTGAATTACAGGCATGGGCAGATGGACGTTTATTGAAAGAGCGGTTAGCCAAAGTTCGCGGTCGGGCAAAATTTCAAGGCTTTGCGGGGGTAATGCCGGGGAAAGTGATTGAAATAGAAGGTATCGGCGAACGTTTTGAAGGCAAATTGTATGTGTCAGGTATTCGTCATAGTTTCGCTAAAGGCAATTGGGAAACCGATGTACAGTTAGGTTTAAATACTGAACTATTCGCCGAAACCTATAACTTGCAACCGCTTCCGGCCTCAGGCTTACTGCCAGCGGTTAGCGGGCTACAAATCGGTATCGTTACTGTGCTGGAAAATGATCCCGCTGGTGAAGACCGCATCAAAGTTCGGCTGCCGATAATTAGCACCTCGGAAGAAGGCATTTGGGCGCGGATTGCAACCTTGGATGCAGGTAAAGATCGCGGTACGTTTTTTCGTCCTGAAATTAGTGATGAAGTGATCGTAGGATTTCTTAACGATGATCCGCGTTATCCCGTTATTTTGGGCATGTGTCACAGCAGCGCGAAACCCGCCCCAGAACCAGCCAAAGACGACAATCACCGTAAAGGTTATGTCAGCCGCGAAAAAATGAAGTTTACCTTTGATGATGAAAAAAAAATCATCACTTTGGAAACGCCCGGCGGTAACAAAATAATCATTTCCGATGAAGACAAAGGCATTGTGTTTGAAGACCAAAATAGCAACAAAATTACGCTGAATGACAGTGGCATTCAAATCGAGAGCAGTAAAGACCTGATTTTAAAAGCCACTAAAGATGTCAAAATTGAAGGCATGAATGTCGAGTTGAAAGCGCAAACATCATTCAAAGCATCGGGTAGCGGGAGTGCTGAAGTGTCGGGAGCCAGCACCACAATAAAAGGCAGTGCCACAACCGTCATTCAAGGTGGCATGGTTCAAATTAACTAAAGAGAGGACTATAAAATGCTTCCCGCCGCACGCATCACAGACATGATAGTTAGTAGCGCGACCTTTGGTTCTCCAGTACCTATTTTGCCACCAGGTGCGGCAACGGTATTTATTGCCGGGCTACCCGCAGCACGCATGGGTGATACGTGTGGTGTAGATGCCATCATTAAAGGCTCGGCAACTGTGATGATTGGAGGAATGCCCGCAGCCAGAATTGCTGATCCAACGGCGGCAGGTGGTGTTGTTATGCCGCCCGGTGCGTTGACTGTGTTAATAGGAGGTTAGTATGGATAATTCTTTTCTGGGTCGCGGTTGGTCTTTTCCACCCTCCTTCGATTCTGCGAATGCCAGTGTCGCCATGCTGGAACGAGAAGACGATGTTGCCTCCAGTTTGGAAATATTGCTCAGTACGCTACGCGGTGAGCGAATCATGTTGCCGCAATATGGTTGTAATCTGGATGAATTGTTATTTGAAAATCTTGATACGCGCATGAAAACCCTGATGGCGGATAACATCGAATCTGCCATTTTGTACCACGAGCCGCGCATTCAGCTGGAAACAGTAAACTTGGATGATAGCCAAGAGCTGGAAGGCATCGTGCTGATAGAAATTGTTTATCGGATTAAAAGCACTAATTCGAGATTTAATTTTGTTTATCCCTACTACAAATTGCAAGGGACTGATATTAATCTAACCGCCACCGTCAACCTCTTGCCTGATAGTGTTTGATTATGACGACTCCTAATGAATGTAAAGCAAATTTCGACCCCCTAAAACTGATTCATCAAGGAACCAGTCAGGAAAAGCGTGTTTCCGATCAATTAAAGCCTGCTTATGTGCAAGTCGATGAGCGAAAAATTGAGAATGCCGTGGTGTTTGCCAAAGCTTACGCACAGTATTTAAACTTTTATGGCATCAGTAATACCGTGACCGGTGATTGGGAATCTTTTTTTAGTCGTGATGTATCGGTGCAACTGGCGTTAGCAGCGATACAAGATATTGAGTATTACAAAAGCAATGTCAAAGCATCTTTTGATTTTTTGAACAATCGTGAACATAAAAATGATGATGACCAATTAAAAACCCGGCTAGGTTATTTGTTTAGCAACATAGGAACGCTTGCCAAACAATTGGATAACCTTAAAGAAGGCTTGCCTGACAATAATTCGCTAAAAAGTACGTTACAGAACCTGACTCGGAGTCAGTTAGCAACAGGATTCAGGCAATTGATACTGTATTACCGGGACGGATTGATCCCCTCCCCTGCTGCTCCGCCTGACGCACCTTATCTGAAGGATGTGAATGCTGAGTTCAG
>JBAQYH010000066.1:0-2032 GCA_049299935.1 Methylobacter sp.
GGTTAAGGCAGCACTAATTTGGCAATGGCCGCAAGCAGGATAGGCGGCTGAAACGGTTTGGTTACCCAGGCTTTAGCGCCGGCCTCTTTAGCCGCGCGTTTTTTATCCTCTTCCATTTCGGTGGTCAGCATGATGATCGGAGTGAACTTGTAATTGTCGAGCTGTTTAACCTCTTTAACAAAGGTAATGCCGTCCATAACCGGCATATTAATATCGCTGACAATAAGATGGATTTTAACGCCTGTCAGCTTGCTTAACGCATCTTTGCCATCCGCGGCTTCGATCACGTCGTAGCCTGCGCCTCTTAGCGCGATGCCGACAACCTGCCGCATTGAAGCGGAGTCATCCACGATCATAATTGTTTTCGCCATAAGTTAAAGCCTACTGTTGTATTAAAAAAAAGTTAAGTCGTCTGAACTGTCCTGCCCACGATTAGGCAACGAGCTGACCGATTTGTAGTTTTCTTCTATATGCTCTACGGCTGCATCGACTTGAAGCATATTTCCGTCACGGTTGCTGCCTTGCTGCTGTATTTTTTCTATGGTTTTTTGCAGGTTCAGCAGGTTATTTTCGACTTGCGTTAATATCTGGCTGACACGATCCTGAAACTGCAAGGCCACCAGCACATTATTGATCTCGCCGCGGACTTGCTCGGCGTTGTTTCTAAGCGCTTCAACATCATCGCGGTAATGGGTCAACGCCAAACTCAAGTGGGATAAAGTTTGGTCGATATTGGTTTCGGCTTGAAACAGGGTTGAGTCATCGACCTGTGCGGAACTTTCCGATAGTGTTAACGCCGCGTTAATCGCCGCAATAATATCGTTAACCTTGTTGTCCAGTCGCTGATCGATTTGTAAAGAATCATCCGCCAATTTACGCGCGTTACCTGCAACAGGCTCTCCGGCTAAAGGGGTTTCATTAGTTGCGCTAAGCGCCAGCAAGTTAATTTGCCCCGTCAGATTATGCGCATCTGCCGCAATGGACCTCAATCCGTCCATATGACCGGACAACTTATGCAATTCCCCCCTGACATCCTGCTCTACTTGGTGAATTTGTCTGAGCGATTCCAGAACAGGTTGCAGCAAATCACGGCTGGTATTGATGACGCTGTCCAGGTGGTAATGCTGCCGTCCTTCCAAAACATTATCGGTGCTGTCAACAATCTGTTGAAGTTCGTTGACCATCCCGGCAAAACGGTTCGTCAACGAGATAATCTCCTGCTCGGTATGTTCACGCGAAACCATTACGTGTTGGGAAAGTATGGGGCTTATGGTCAACAGCAGCCGCTCCAATTCGGTGGTGTAGGTCACAATCGCATCGATCTTGCTGCTTTCGTCCTCCATCCAACGGGAATTGGTTTGCGACATTTCCTTAACATGGCGATACCACAAAAACAAACCGCTTCCTATCCCGCCAATCGCCAGCAGCAAGCTGACCGACACAACATATAAGGTAACTCCGTCTTGCCAGCTAATGATCGTCCCTCCCAAGATAACCGGCAATGCAGGTAGTGAAGCGTACAAAAACTTACCGTCGCTGTTATGTTGGACCTGCAGCATTAAAATCCCCGTTGTTCTTGTAAAGCGCATAGTCTAATATGTATTTATACTTAGTGCTATCCTGATTTCATTACACCATAGGCACCTTTATGAGTGTGGGTGCGGCCTTCAGCTAAAGCGTCTACTTTGGATAACTTCTACAATCAGCACCGAAGGCTTTTCAATGCCAAGCGTGTAATGCTCGTGTAAAAAGCATAGCCCAATATGTATTTATACGTAAGTTTATCCTGATTTTGTTACACTTTAATTTATTATAAAGAAGGAGCTTATTATCAGTCTTGAACCTATCAGCGCCGAAGAATTTTCCCATTTCAGGCGTTTAATTTACGACCACGCAGGCATCGCCCTCGCACCGGAAAAAAAAATCATGGTAGCCAGCCGGTTAGCCAAACGCTTACTGCATCATGGCTTGCACACTTACGGGCAATACTACCAATTGCTGCATACCGGGCAACATCCCCACGAATTTCAAT
>JBAQYH010000067.1:0-5209 GCA_049299935.1 Methylobacter sp.
CTTCAGGATAACCTGCTTGGCATCGGTGATGGACATGCCTTCTTGCGATTCAAAGGCGGTTGCGGCGATACGAAGTTCCGCCTCGGCCAGTTTTTGCTCGGTAACGTCGCGAAAACTCCACACCCTGCCTGCTACTTTACCGTTAATTATTTTGGGGATGGAGCTCCTTTCGATGATTTTTCCATCGTTAAACTCGATAATATCGAAAGAATGGGCTTCAGGGGTGGCGTACAGTTCGGCCACTTTTCGTGTAAAGGCCTCTGCATCTTTGATTTGGTTTTGGATGTGCTCGGATTTGTATACCAGATCTTGAGAGCCTATTTTGGTGGCGACGATTTCATTTGGAATTTTCCACAAATCAAGAAACTTTTGGTTATGTAGCAACCAGTTATTATTAAGATCTACAGCCAAAATGGCCTCGCCGGTAGATTCCAGGGTAGCCTTCAGTGTGGATAAGGATTCTGCTATTTGCAGCATTGACCGGTTTCGCTCAATCGCCAATTGCGCAAGGCCTGCATAGTGGTCAACCAAGCGGATTTCGGCATCCGTCGGTTGTGTCGGCAGGCGATGATAGACGGCGAAAGTGCCGAGCACTTGTCCTTGATTATTTTTAATCGGATGCGACCAGCAGGCTTGCAGACCGGCTTGCTTGGCGAGATCGCGAAACGGTTCCCAATAAGGGTGCCGCTGCACATCTTCAACGATGACAGTTTCGCCGAGATACGCTGCGGTGCCGCAGGAACCCACGCCGTCGCCGATCGCCAGGCCGTCAACGGCTTGAGTGTAGAAGCCGGGCAGGCTGGGCGCTGCACCGTGGCGCAGATGCTGGTTGTCTTCATCCAGCAGTAAAATTGAGCACAACATGTGGGGGTGCAGGGCTTCAATTTGGCGCGCTAACTCATTCAATACGGCAGCAAGATCGACTCCTTGGTTGATCAGCTGAAGAATTCGGTTTTGCAAAGCCAGTTCATCGGTGCGGTTGCGTAATTTATTTTCGACGGCCTTGCGTTCGGTGATGTCATCGAAAAACACCAGAATCCGTTCGCCGACGAGGGCGTTATAAAAAACTATATCGCGCACCGTTTTGTTCTTGCAGGCCACCCTAAATTCCATAGGCTCAAAATCTTTTCCGTCAGCCAGGGCTTTTTCTATTGCGCCTGTCCAGGTTTTCTTCACCTGATTCCGATAAGATTCGTCGGGATAAGCTTGCAGCCACCACGCATCCAGGTTTGGCGTGTCGTCCAGCGTGTAACCGAAAGTCTGGATAAACCGGTCATTCAGTAAATCGATTCCTCCTTGTTTATTCGCTATACCGACGGCGACAGGCGATTTTTGAATAAGCAGGCGGAAATGCTCTTCACTTTCCCGCAGGGTTTTGAGCGAAATTAGGCTGCTCAAGGCTTCGGTAATTCTTTGTGCAATTTCATTGAAAATCCATAAATCATCCGGGCCGTGGATATGCGCTTTGGCGCAATGGTGAATGCCTAATAACCAAGCGCTGCCAAGCTGCGGGCGAAGCGCGATTTGCAGCTGGGATTTTACCGAGAACTCCTCGACGGCTATAGCCGGAACGGGTAAGGCTAACGAGGGGCCGTATTGCAAGGCCCCGTCAGCGTCAAGCGCCGATTGAAACAGTCCGGCGACTTCCTGGGTGACCGGAATTTTCATATCGCGCGCAAAAGCGCCGGGCCATTCGGGGCGGGTGCGCTCCATCGGCACGGACCAAAAGCTTGCCTTGGGATCGCAAGGATACAAAAACCAGGCGCGATCGGCATCGAAGATTAACTGGATTTCCTTGAGCACTCCATCGAGCATGGCTTCCAGGCTTTCGGCCGTAGCGCTTATTCGGGATATGCGTTCCATTATCTTTAGATAACGGAGTTGACGGGTTAGTTGCTGCTCCGCTTGCTTGGTTTCGGTAATATCCTGGATGGTGCCCACCAGTTGCACGGGGTTGCCGGCTTTGTCGTACTCAATGTCGCCATGAGCGCTAACCCAACGTGTTGCACTGTCGTTTGGGCGGGTGATTGGATACTCCATCGAAAACCGTTCGCGGGTACGGATTATGTCTTGATAATGATCGAACGCATGCTGACGGTATTCAGGATGAATCAAGGTTAACCAATTGGGGATGGTCCGGTTAAAGTGTTCGTCAATGCCGAAAATCTGGTCGAGCAGGGGCGAGCTTTCCCAGCGGCCGGTCGCCAGGTCGGTCACGTAATAGCCTATTCCTGCCGTCTCATGCGCCAGACGCAAAAGTTTTTCATTACGGGAGGCGATTTTACTTTTTCGCCTCAGCGTTCTGTAGGAGGCTAATAGTGTTAAGGTAATAATGCCGGTTAATATTGCAAAAGCTACGGCAATTTCGATATAGCGGAGCAGTTTTTCTTTGTCGGCTTTGGGGGCGGGATCATAGCTGAAACCTTGCAGAAACTTATCGTTTTCAACCATGCCCGCCTTGATGAAGGTTTCCGCCATGTGCCGCCAGCGCCAGGGGTTCATGTGCCCCAGGTCGATCACATCCGGTATGATCAATGAACGGATGGCATCGGCTTCAAATTCAAGATGCTCCCTGGATTTGTCGACTTTGTATTTGTTGAGCAACAGGTCGATAATTTCCTGCGGGTGATTCATGGCGTAATACCAGCCTTCGAGACTGGCTTGACGGAAGGCTTTGACGCGCTCGGGATGCTGTTTAAGCTCATTTTCGGTTGTGAACAGAATATCGCTGTAGAAATCGACGCCGTAGTTGCGCGGATTGAGCACGGTGAACTCAATCCCTTGTTGCTTTAGAAAATAAGGTTCGTTGCTCAGGTACGAATTAAACGCGTCCACTTTGCCGTCAACCAGATCGCGGATTTCATAGCTGCTGGGGATGACATGAAGGCGGCTTAGGTCTATGCCCTCATTATTGAACATCGCGACAAAATCAGCGTCGACGGTTTGGCCCATCAGCATGATTTTTTTTCCGGCTAAATCGTCAGGCGAAAAAATTCCGGCATCTTTGCGTGCAACCAGCACGGAGGGGGAATGTTGATAGATCGCAGCCAAGGCGACCAGCGGCGCGCCGCGCAACCGTTCCAGCAATAATTCGCTGTTGGCCTCGCCGTATTGGGCGCGGCCTTGAAGGACTTCCTGTAGCGGTTTTTTTTCCGGGGTGCCTTCGTGGATGATGACGTCGAGTCCCGCGTCTTTGTAATAGCCTTTTTCTAACGCCGCATAATAGCCGGCAAATTGAAACTGATGATGCCAGCGTAATTGTAGATGGATGGGTTCAGCCGATGCAGCAAAGCATGCGCATATCGATGCCATCGCAAGTATGACACGGGTTCGCGTTATATTGGGGTAGTCCACTTTCTATGCGTAAGAGTTATTTTTGTAACTTCTCATTAATAACAGGTAAATCCACAAAAAACCGATTAGAAAAATATCGCCACGAAGGCACGAAGAACACGGAGAAATAAACTTCGTGTGTCCTTCGTGCCCTCGTGGTGAATAAAAGAAGCTACGGAGTTATTTATTAATCAGTTTACGAACACGGTCAATAATCGTCTGCCGGTTAATGATCAGCACATAGCTCAATAATCCCAGTATTAAACCGAATAATAATTTTCCAAAAACGGAACCTTCCTCTTCAGCCGGCGGGGTCGTCGCATCCGATCTTTTCGGTTGTACGGTCTGTACCGCAACCTTGGAAGGCGTGTATTCCGCTTTCAGGTCAGGCAGGCCTAAGCTGCGCCACTCATCGTAATCCTGCCAGATCGGGTAATCGCGTTTCCACATGCCTTTAGTGAAATAGGGCGCAAGACTCATGCCGTGCGATTTGGGAATGCCTTTTTCATCGAGGAAGCCGTCATAGACGACCAGGCTGATGTCGCCGCCTTCACCGACGCCGTTGGTGGTAAATGATTTTTCGACATGGTCATGGAACATCCAGATGCCTTGGCCGAAGCTGTGCAAACCGTCATCGACGCCGCTTAATTCCAGGTCGATACGCTGTGCAGGCACCATGCCGTGCACGTCGCGTTGGATATAGGAACCGGGGCCGTTATCGACGCCGTCGTAATGGGTTATAGTCGGTTTGTGACCGTGGATATGCACCGCCATGGCTTCGGTATGACCGTTCAGGACCCGCAGTTTAACTTTCTCATCCTGTTTCATTTCAATCAGCGATTCCCTTAAGGTATAAGGGAACGAGCGGCCGTTGAGCATGAAATAATCGTCGGTGGCATCGGTCGTGTCGTATTCCATGTTCATATGCTTGGCAATCAGGCGCGGATCATTGGCTGACCGGGCGACAAGCTCATGTAACTCTTTATCCGCCGATTGATAATGCAAGTCGTATTCCCGCGCATATTTTTCAAGCACCGCCGCCGATGGATGGCGCACTTGGCCGGCGCCGACGTTAAGGGTTTGCACCCAATTGTTGGGGCGGTTTTCCTCAACGATAAAAATGCCCTGCAAGCCCATTGGAATATGGGTGTGCGGCTGGACGTGGCAATGGTAATACATGGTGCCCGGTTGGCGCGGCTTGATCACATAGGTTTTGCTTTGTCCCGGCATAGTATCCATGTTGCTGGTTTGCCCGACGCCGTCATTACCGGCGCCGACATGATCCATGAACGGATGATCGATACCGTGCAAGTGTATGGAATGCGGCAAATAATGGGTATTTTCCAGAACCAGCCAGACCACGTCATCCTGCTCGACGCGAATCACCGGAGACGGTGCGCGCAGCAATGGATTGGCGATTGGCTCGTAAATGCTCAACGTGGACATGTCGCGGGTTTTCGGGGCGAACACCCAAAAAGTCGGTTGTATTCCCGGCGCTATATCGAAGGTGGTGGTCGGGTCTTTCATGTCCGGCGAATGGCCGTTCAGTTCGGCGACTTCCAGTTTGATAATAATTTTGTCGGGGTCGCCGTCGCCGTCGACATCGTCGGACATCGTAATCGCGTCGGCTGCGAGTTGAGTCTCCATTAGTGTGGCCATGGAAACGCCGTTGGTGCCCTTAACAAAGGCGGCGATGTCGGCCGGATTATCTGGATTACATAGCCGTGAAGCCTGTATTTTTACCCCATCAATGACCTGTTCCTTGCGCCATTCGGGAGAAGTAAAGTCGGAACAGACTTCTTCCACCGGCCCCATGTCCACCTTGGCCGTAGGAGGTAAATCACTGGCAGCTTGACTCCAAGGATGCATAAGGAGC
>JBAQYH010000068.1:0-2293 GCA_049299935.1 Methylobacter sp.
TAGCAAGACTCCATGTTTCCGCTCTTGTGGATGAAGGATCGGTTCAAAAACTTTTTTTACTCGGAGCTAAAATCACATTAACATGTTCGAAAGGAATGGCTGTCGCGTACAATGCATCCTTAATCTCCGTGTTCCGTGAAGAAGGTAGCCCTGTTAGGCGATCACCCAGTCAAAAATATAAATAATGCCAACGAACATTACTTTTAGAACTCAACTACTCGGTGGAGTCGTAGAATTCTGTCAAAATAGCAAATTAGGTTTATTAAATAACCCCCTTCATCTTGTCGAATTAATTGTGCTACTCGCAAGGTATCAAGAAGAAGGCGTCAGCCTTTGCCCTAAAGTTTACATAACGAATAACATGCACTCCATTAACCCAATGCTTCCTGATGGAGAACGGGTAAAAATAGGGGTATCTAGTACAGATGTAGGCGGAATAAAACAAGCCTTAAAAAAATGTGCGCCACTGGCTACTGGTGGTTGGTTGGTTTACATTCAGGATAATCAAAAAGACATTGAGTATGGCGTTTTTAAGGGCTCCAGCAATCCCATATCTGTTTTAGTTGATGATATCCTAATGGACAAAGAGTTAGATTTTGTAGTTGTGAAAGCTTACCAAATTGCAGCTGATTGCGTAGAAATTCGTTGCAATAATGGAAGTTATCACTACATATTTCTAAACCATAGGAAGGAAGATAGCCCACCACCACTTCAGTATTTAGATGACCTTGTCGGTGCAATTACAGAAAATTCTAATGATGAGGAACGAGAGCCAACGGTAAGTTTTTTAACTAGATTACTTTTTGAGGCGTTACGCCAATCACACGGGTGTATTATCGCCGTAACGGACCTCGATGGAGCGCCGGAATTTCTGTCTGAAGATGGAGTAATACTTGAGCAACCAATTAATTTTCCAGATCTAGTGAAAGCCCTTAAAAAAAATGAAATCCCTCCATCACTAATAGAAAGCAAAGGAAATCTATTGAATGGAATGCTAAATTCAGATGGGATTATTGTTTTTAACAATTCAGGACACCTTCTTGGATACAACTGTTTTATAAAGACAAAACAAGAGGATGGCATAGTGGGAGGAGCAAGAAAAAGAGCCTTTTTAACTATTGGAAAAGAGATAGGCAAAGGCTTGACTGCCGTATTTATGCAATCTCAAGATGGCTGGTCAGATTTCAAAGGAAATAAACATGTCTAATATTGCGCTTTGGCAGCCAGAAAGTGGCGATTTGCTTCCAGCAAATGTAAAAACTCCGACAGAAATTGCCCAATACGCAGCTCAGTTGAGCGCAAAGGACAAAAAGCAGATTATTTCTGCATTTGAGTCTGAACATTATGAGATGGCTGTTAGTTACCTTTGGGGTAAAACAATAACTGCATTAAGGAAAGAGCTTTCCACAGTTGGGGTTGGTTTACTGGCGGAAATGCTTGGGAAGTCTGGCGTAGATGAGGATGATGACGTAAATGACATATTAACCGATAAAGAGGCTATCAGATTAGCTGAAGAACTGGGTATAGTTTCCAAAACAAATGGTATGCGACTAACTCATACCTATGATCTCATTAAACATTTCTCGCAATTGGAAATATCAGAAAGTGACTCCGAAGACATTGACGAGTGTGAGGCTCTAAGCTCCTTAAAGGCATGTGTAAGAGGGGTTCTTGGACGTCCTAAAATAGAAGTTGCGAAGAAATTTATTGAATTTAGAGGTGCTCTCGAAGCGGAAACGCTCAATGAAGAGGATCATCGAGTCGACATGCTAAAAGGCTCTCCATATTTTTTTCATAAGCTAACCATTAGCGTTTTGATGAATGCAGCAAAGAAAAATAGTGGTGCAAACTTAGAACATACGCTTGCAAATATTAATGTGCTCGTACCGATTATCTGGAATAACTTACGCGATACCGAAAAATGGCAAATTGGTCACACATATGCGGAAGCATATGCTGACGGCAAGTCAACTGTCGTCAGTGGATTGAAGAGTGCACTACTAAAAGTAAAAGGGTTTGATTTTGTTCCTGAAAACCTTCGTAGCGACACATTTGTCAAAGCGGCTGAGGCGATCCTTCGCGCCCACGATGGTTTTAATAACTTTTACAATGAAAGAGCCCCTGTCAAAAACCTAGCCAAGTTAGGTTCAACAATACCAACCCCAGCACTACCCGCTTGCATAAGTGCACTTCTTTGCGTTGTTTTAGGAAATGCTTACGGAGTGGGATGGACTGCCGAAGAAGAGGCGTCTCAGATTCTTAGTAAGATAACTCCAGATCGATGGGCTTATTA
>JBAQYH010000069.1:0-12896 GCA_049299935.1 Methylobacter sp.
GTGTTGCAGGGGGAGAGTCAATTTAACCCTGTAGAACTCAATATACGGTGTCATAGCGGTTCGACTAAAACCGTGTTGGCGAATGCCTCGTCCATTGGGCAATCATTGGGAGGCGTTCATTTGGTTGTGTTATATGACATCAATGAGCGCAAGAAGGCCGAGCGGAAATTGTTGGAACGCGAGGCGCGTTACCGGGCGGTGACCTATTCCGCCAACGATGCCATTGTTACTACCGATAATACCGGGAATATTATCGGTTGGAACCGGGGCGCTAAGGCGATTTTCGGTTACCTTGAAGCTGAGATCAGCGGTCAGCCGTTGATTCTGTTGATGCCGCATAGATACCGCGACCAACATCTTGCCGGTATGAGCCGCGTGTTATCAGGCGGAGTCTCGCATATTAACGACAAGACAGTTGAATTGGCGGGGTTGCGCAAGGACGGGAGCGAGTTTCCGCTGGAGCTTTCGCTGGCCAAATGGGAGACTTCGGAAGGTTGGTTCGTTACCGGCATCATTCGCGACATCACCGAGCGCAAACAGGCCGAAGCCGATCTTCGTATCGCCGCTATCGCCTTCGAGACCCAGAATGCAATGATCATCACCGATGCCAACCAGATTATTCTCAGGGTCAATCAGGCATTTACCCGGATCACCGGTTACAGCGCCGAAGAAGCCATGGGTCAGACGCCTGCAATGCTGAAGTCCGGTCATCAGGACATGCAGTTTTACCAAACTATGTGGGAAAGTTTGGCGCGTGACGGCTACTGGCAGTCCGAAATCTGGAATCGGCGCAAGACCGGCGATGTCTATCCCGAACGGATTACCATTACTGCGGTGACCAATGCCGATGGCGATGTGGTCAATTACGTTGCGGCTTTTGACGACATCTCCCCGAGCAAAAAGGTGGAGGAAACCATTCACGATCTGGTTTTTTATGACTCGCTGACCAAGTTGCCCAATCGTCGTTTGCTGCTGGAGCGATTGAAGCACAGCATCGAAGTGGAGCGGCGTGAAGGCAAGCAACTGGCATTAATGATGCTGGATTTGGATCGTTTCAAAGTGATTAATAACAGCTTGGGCTATTTGGCAGGCGACGAGCTGCTGCAACAAGTCGCGACAAGAATAGCGACCCGGTTGCGTAAGGTAGACTTGGTTGCCCGGTTGCGTAAAGTGGATTTGCTCGCCCGTCTGGGCGGCGACGAATTTATCATGCTGCTGGAAGATATTACGCATCCTGAAGATGCGGCAAGGGTGGCTGAACAGGTTATCGCTATTTTAAGCAAGCCTTTTTATTTAAGCCAAGGCGATGAGATATGCATTACCGCCAGCATCGGCATAAGCCTGTATCCCCAACACGGCGACAATCCTGAAACCTTGATAAGTTACGCCGATGCGGCGCTGCACAAAGCCAAAACCGAAGGTCGCGGTTGTTTCGCCTATTATTCCGAAGACCTGACGCTCGCCGCCCGTAAGCACATCGCGCTGGAGGCGCGGTTGCGCAGTGCCATTGAACAGCAGGAATTGCGTGTTTTCTATCAGCCGCAGGTCGATATTGTCACGGGCCGCATTATCGGTGCCGAAGCGTTGGTCCGCTGGCAAGACCCGATTGACGGCCTGGTTACGCCCATCCACTTTATTCCCCTTGCCGAAGAAACCGGGCTGATTTTGGAGATTGGCGCGTGGGTATTGCGTGAAACCTGCCGTCAAGGCAGGCAGTGGCTGGATGCGGGGTTGCCGCCGATCACGTTGGCGGTCAATGTATCGGCCCACCAATTCCGTCGGTCCGACGTTAGCGCGTTGGTCACGACGGTGTTGAGTGAAACCGGTTTTCCGGCAGAGCAGCTGGAGTTGGAAATGACCGAAAGCGGGTTGATGGAGAATCAGAATAAGGTTATGGGGCTCCTGAATCATTTACGTGCAATCGGCGTACGTTTCGCCATTGACGATTTCGGCACCGGCTATTCGTCGCTGGCCTATCTTAAGCATTTCCCTCTGGACTTGTTGAAAATAGACAAGAGCTTTATCGATGATATTCCTCATCAGCAAGACGATATGGAAATTGCCGCGACTATTATTGCGATGGGGCATATGTTGGGCTTTAAGGTTCTGGCTGAAGGCGTGGAAACGGCCGAGCAATTGGCATTCTTGCAGGATAAAGGCTGCGATGCTTATCAAGGCTATCTCAAAAGCAAACCTGTACCGGCTGATGAGTTCGCAGAACTGTTGCGGGCCCAATAGCATGGACTCAATCGCTTCGTGGTGAAGTTTTTGTAACTATTCAGCCTATCGAGAAATGGAACGCGGATAACACGGATTAAACGGATAATCACGAATTTAATAGCGCAAACAAACTTGGCTGAGACTTAAAATCCGTGTAAATCCGTCCTATCTGTGTCATCCGTGTTCTATTGAACGTCCGCTGAGTAGTTACAAGTTTTTTTGCATTTTGTTGCGATGCTCCATCGCACTTTTAATCGCGCGTTGCTGCCGAAACTTGTATTTTCCGGTATAATTTGCAGCATTTTTAACTCAGGGTGCAGGCGTTATGTCGGAAATCAATAAAGTGGTCTTGGCTTATTCCGGAGGTTTGGATACTTCCGTCATTCTTAAGTGGTTGCAGGATGTTTATGACTGCGAAGTCGTTACCTTTACGGCTGATTTGGGGCAGGGCGAAGAAGTAGAGCCTGCGCGGGCGAAGGCTCAAGCGATGGGCATTAAAGATATTTACATCGAGGATTTGCGCGAAGATTTTGCGCGTGACTATGTTTTTCCGATGTTCCGCGCCAATACGATTTACGAAGGCGAATACTTGCTGGGCACCTCGATTGCCCGTCCCTTAATCGCCAAGCGGCTGATTGACATTGCCAATGAAACCGGTGCGAACGCCATTTCTCACGGCGCAACAGGCAAGGGCAACGACCAGGTGCGTTTTGAGCTGGGCGCTTACGCATTGCGTCCCGATATAAAGATTATTGCACCCTGGCGGGAATGGGATTTGACCTCCCGTCAAACGTTGCTGGCTTATGCCGAGAAACATAATATCCCGGTGGAAATGAAAAAAGGCAAAACGTCGCCTTATTCGATGGATGCCAACTTACTGCATATCTCTTATGAAGGCCGGGTTCTGGAGGATCCCTGGGCGGAGCCTGAAGAAGACATGTGGCGCTGGACGGTTTCGCCTGAAGCGGCACCCGATCAACCGACTTATATCGAACTGACTTACCGCCAGGGCGATATTGTCGCCATCGATGACGTGCCTTGCTCGCCCGCGACAGTGATGGAGCAATTAAACAAGATTGCCGGCGCTAACGGTATCGGCCGTTTGGATATCGTGGAAAATCGCTATGTCGGCATGAAATCGCGAGGCTGTTATGAAACGCCGGCCGGTACCGTGATGCTGAAAGCGCATCGTGCGATCGAATCCTTAACTCTGGACAGGGAAGTGGCGCATTTAAAGGATGAATTGATGCCGCGTTATGCTTCTTTGGTCTATAACGGTTATTGGTGGAGCCCCGAGCGGAAAATGATGCAAACCATGATCGATGCATCTCAGGCGCACGTTAACGGCAAAGTCAGGCTCAAGCTTTATAAGGGTAATGTCATTGTTGTCGGCCGCGCTTCCGATACCGACAGCCTGTTTGATGAAAGCATTGCGACGTTTGAAGACGATGCGGGGGCCTATAATCAAAAGGATGCCGAAGGCTTTATCAAATTAAATGCGCTGAGAATGAGAATAGCCGCTGCTAAGCGACCAAGTTAACACATGTGGCCATGTAGGGTACGTAATGCGCATCCTGCATGGCAGCCCTAATCGGCCTGTTTTTACGTGGGATGTATTTAAATAAAATGCAGGGATTTGGGCATTAAACTTGTATAATCGCGAGTTAGGTAGCAAAACTATCGACATGGTTTGTTAGAAAAATAATAATTGTTCGGCCAGGATGGTTGGTTGCCATGGGGTCCAGGTTCGAGGGGACGTAATTAATGAGCGATAAAGATAAGATAAATCCAGTAGTGGAGACGTTGCCCGCCAATGCTTCTGCCGTGCTGCAAAAAATACCTTCGCATCATGCATTAATGAAAGTTAACAGACTGTTGCTGGCGATAGTCTGTGCCTTGATGGTTGTTGTTTTGATAGCCGGCTTTTTATTGTTTCCAACCGACAGCTTTTTAAATCGTTATAAAAACGCCACGGCTACTGAAGCCTATGCGGCTGATATGAATCCTGTGGTGTCTGCCGAAGTTAACGCGCTGAAAGGCCAGTTGGTCGGCCTGGTCAGCGGTTCAATTGAAAGTAAATTGAACGCATTGGAAGAGAGCATCCGGGTAGGTTCCGTTTCCAGCTCAATAGGCACGATAGAAGAGTTGAAAAACGATCTTAAGATGCTTCGCTCCTATTCAGAACCTGCTAGGAAAGGAACGGCCGATATTTCCAATGAGCAGTTAATGCAGGAAATGTCCCAATTAAAGCGACTGATCTATTTGACTATTGCTTCTTGCGGGTTGATGCTGGCCGCAGTTGGAGGTATCTGGATTAAAAATCGCAACCGCTTACCTTATAAGGAAACCAGGACAGGTTATTTGGGTAAGAATTAGTTTTTTCGGATACAAAAAAAGCCGCCCCAATCTATGATCGGGGCGGCTTTTTTATGTCTGGCGATCAGGGAGCTTAGTTGCCGCCCAGATATTTGTACAATGCATCAACCGCTTGGTCTTCGCCGTATCCAGCTTTAACAACGGCTGGGTTTTTCATGATTTCAGCGATAGCTTTCGGCATGCCGCCTTTGCCTTCTTTCAGAACGGTTTCGAATTTCGCTCTGTCCAGTTGGCCGCCTTTAATTAAAGTAACTAACTGTGGGTTTGAAGCGATGTCGTGGCAAGTGCCGCAACCGCGACCGAAAGCGCGTTCATAAATTTTCTTACCGATATCGCTGGCTTCATCGGCCATTACTTGTCCACTTAAAGCGAGTAAAGCAATACCTGCTAATGTGCCTAATGTTTTTTTCATGTTGATCTCTCCTCTTGGTAGTAAAAAAAGAACTGCTGTCTCTTCTTGAAGAAAAAACAATTCAATTAAGTCAAACCCGGAAAGGATAGGGAATTTGACCGGAAAATTCAATTGTTTTATTTATTATTTTCTTCAAACAATATTATCGGTAACCGCTATGAACAATAACTGAATCAGTGGGCCTGCCCCCAGTCAAAGCATGGCTGCATAGGCGCGAATAGAGTTAATCAGGCCGGCGAGTCTGAAACCAGCTCAGTTTGTCATGCAGCGTTACGACCGTGCCGATAATGATCAGGGTGGGCGGTTTGATGTCTTGATCGGCAACCTTGCCCGGCAATGTTTCCAGCGTGCCGGTAATCACCCGTTGGTTGGACGTCGTGCCTTGTTGCACGATGGCGGCAGGCAAGTCTTTGGGGCTGCCGTGCGCAATCAGAGACCGGCAGATTTTTTCCAGGCCAACCAAGCCCATATAAATGACGATGGTTTGATTCGGCGCTGCAAGTTGCGTCCAGTTTAAGTTGATGGAATTATCTTTCAGGTGCCCGGTGACGAAGGTGCAGGATTGCGCATGATCGCGATGGGTTAGCGGGATGCCCGCATAGGTTGCGCAGCCGGAGGCTGCGGTAATGCCCGGAACCACCTGGAAATTAATGCCTTGCTGCATCAAGGTTTCGATTTCTTCGCCGCCGCGGCCGAAGATGAACGGATCGCCGCCTTTTAAGCGCACCACCCGCTTTCCCGCTTTAGCCAAGTCAGCCAGCAGGGTATTGATCGATTCCTGCGGCAGCGCATGATGCTCCCGTTGCTTGCCGACATAAATCTTTTCTGCATCCCGGCGCGCCAAATCGAGAATCTCCGGCGAAACCAGCCGGTCGTAAACGATCACATCGGCCTGCTGCATCAACCGCAGTGCGCGAAAAGTCAACAAGTCGGGTGCGCCGGGACCCGCGCCAACCAGATAGACTTCGCCAAGATTGGTGTCTTGTTTTTGCTTAAGCAGGGTTTGTTCCAGTTGCTGTTCGGCTTCCTGATCCTTGCCGGAGAAGATGAGTTCAGCGACAGATCCCTGAAATGCGTTTTCCCAGAAAATCCTGCGTTGCGCTGGGTTATTGATATGCTGCTTGACCTTGTCCCTGAACTTATCGGCCAGACCTGCAAGGCGGCCATAGGCGGGAGGAATCACGCTTTCTATTTTGGCCCTGAGCAATCGGGCTAATACCGGTGCGGCACCGCCGGAGGATACTGCGGCAATAACCGGTGAGCGGTCGATAATGGCCGGAAAAATGAAGCTGCAAAGCTCGGGATTATCGACCACGTTCACAGGGATATTTTGTTTCGCCGCCGTTTCGGCAACCAGTCGATTGGTTGCCGCATGATCGGTCGCCGACACCACCAGCCTGAATTCGCCAAGATCGGCAGGAGCGAAGGACTTTTGCAGCAGCGTTAGGTTGTGAGTTTCTTGCAGGCTTAATACCGCGGGACTTATCTCGCCGGCTATCACGGTGATTTTTGCACCGGCTCGAGCCATCAATTCAATTTTCCGGGCGGCGATTTCGCCCGCACCAACAACCAGGCAAGGCTGGTCTTTAAGCTTTAAAAATACAGGGAAATAATCCATTTAGTTACGATGATTCTTGGATTTAAAAGAGGGTGGTATTATAAGCGCACCAAACTTAGTTGAGAAAACTTAAAAAACCATGATCGAATTTAACCTGGAAGTAGATGCCAGCGGTTTGAATTGTCCATTACCCTTGTTGCGCCTGAAAAAAGCCCTGATGGACATGGCCAGCGGCGAAATCGTCAAAGTGATCGCGACCGATCCGGCCGCACATTTGGATTTTGGCGTTTATTCCGACCAGACCGGGCATCAAATCATTCAATTGATAAAAGAATCCAATAAGCAGATTTTTTATTTCAAAAAGAAATAGCCGGAATAAGACCGCCCAAGCCTGTCTTGAACAAGGCCGAAGGACTTGGAACGGGCCACTTCGACAAGCTCAGGACAGGCTTATTCCGGCAAGGCTCAACGCCGCCCGCCATGCCTGGAGCTTCTGTTCATAGGAAAGCGAGGCATGCGCCGGGCTGGTCGATGGCAGGCGCATATAGCTGACCGGAACGGTATTGACGGTAGGCAAAACATACTGCCGGTACGCCGACTCCGCCTTGGCACCGTTGAAGAACACCGCGCGGATCTTGCCGTGCGTATGAAAGAAGCCCTGGAAGTCGTTTACAGTGATGGAGCCTGCGTCGATTTTTGCGTCCAAGCTGCCGACGCGCGTACAGGACTGCAACACATCCCAAAGTGCGATGCGGGCTGTTTTCAGTTCCTGTAGCCGAGCCTCATATGAAGAACCTGGATCAAACTGGAGCAATTCAGCCATGATTTTCCAGAAGGCATTGCGGCGATTCGCATAATACTGGCTTGCCGCCAAAGACTCTTGTCCCGGCATGCTGCCCAGAATCAATATTTCCGCATTGCCGTCGGCAATGGGTTCGAAACAGAATAAAAGTGGTTTTGTCATGAGATCCCGAGTGTGGCCGGCCAGTATTTTATGGAAAAAGCAGCCGGCCTCCAACCCGGCTAAAGTCCAGCCGCTGTAACTCGTCGTTGCTAAGTTCCGGGCCGGTCCACACATACACTCTTCGGGCGCCGGCCATGCTGCAAAGCTCGGCAAACGCGCGAATCTCAATCTGAGTTAACCCACCCTCCAACATATCCAGCGGCTGAATAACTACAATTGGGGATGGCGAAAAGAAGGTATTAGGCGCAACTTTCTTGATGAATTGTTTCACAGTCCGTTCAGCGACCGCGAAGTCTGCCAGCAATGTCCGAGGGTGTTTAAATCCATTGGCTATTGAAACATTGGGCAACCCTGTTTTAGCCGTTGCAGCATGACCAATGGCTAGGATTAAAGATTTACCGTTGCCGTTTTCTGTAGCAATGACCGGTATATCGGTGAATTCTTTGCCGGATTGAACATGAAGCACAGATAAATGTTCCGGTTTAACCCGTATATATATCGTGGAGCGAAAGAAATTGAACATGCGACTTATTTTGTTGGTTAACGGATTATTATCCTTTTCCTGCATATCTATACCCCTCTTTTTCGAACTGATAACGTTATTTCAAGCAGAATAACCGAAACGGATTAATTAATCAGAATAGTTTTGGGGTTAGATTTATAATGCCGCAAAATCAAGCGCAAGCAATCAAAATAAACATAAACTCCCCCAATACAACCTTGAGTTCGAACAAAATGGTTAAACGAAGTATTTTTAGAAAGTTGCTCGTTACGATGGTGGGTTTAATTATTACCTTGTTGACGATGTTAACCTTTGTTCAGATTGAATTTCAAAAAGAAGTCTTTGAAAAGGAATTGGATAAGCGCATTGTGCTGATGAAAGGACGATTAATCGATAGAGGGCAGATTCTATCGGATAATTTAGTCGATCTAGTTAAAAACGGCATTGCTTCCGCTAACTTTTCCCAGGTCGGCGACCAGTTAAGGGGAGCGGTAAGGGAAAACCAGGAGCTTAATTACATTATCTTGATGCAAGCCTCAAGGGCTTATATCCATACGTCAAAGCCGCAGTTGGAGATGGAGATTTTAACCGAAAAAGAAGACTTGTTTGCGGCGGTTCAAAAGACGGTAACGATTAACGAGTATGTCAGCAACGGCAAATCCTTTATGGAATTTATCATGCCGATTCAAGTGAGTACGGAGCCTTGGGGTGTGCTCCGGCTGGGTTTTTCTTTGGACCTTCTAAATCAGGAGATTGTTAATTCCCGAGAGGATAGTTCCCGCCAAATCCGGGAAATGATAAAGCAGCTATTAATAACCACTGCCATTTTTATCATGGTTGGCGCCTGTGTCGTATTGCTCGTATCTGAACGCCTGTCCAGGCCGCTGATGCGCTTGACTCGATTGGCCGATGCGTTGGCTCAAGGTAATTTTACGATCAGCGACAAGGTTAAAAATATTCGCCAGGATGGCGAAATTGGCGCGCTAACGACAGCGTTTGTGCAAATGGCCGGTAAACTGAAAGTTTCTTACGATAAACTTGAAGAATACAACCGGACATTAGAGCAAAAAGTCATAAATCGAACCTCCGAATTGGCCGAAGCCCGGGACCGGGCGATTGCCGCCGATAACAGTAAATCGGAATTCCTTTCGACGATGAGCCACGAAATCCGGACGCCGATGAATGCCATTATCGGTATGACCCGGTTGGCGTTACAGACGGAGCTGACCGCAAAACAGCAGGATTATTTAACGAAGGTTCAGCATTCTTCACGGGCATTGCTTGGGATTATTAACGATATTCTGGATTTTTCCAAAATCGAAGCCGGAAAAATGGAACTGGAAGTTATCGCTTTCGATTTGGACGACGTGCTGAATGATCTTTCCGGCTTGATGACTGACAAAGCCGAAGAAAAAGGCCTCGGGATGCATTTTATTATCGACGACGAGGTGCCTTTGTATTTGCTCGGCGATCCGCTAAGACTGGGCCAGGTTCTGCTTAATTTAGTCAATAACGCAGTGAAATTTACCGAGCAAGGCGATATTTTTATTAAAGTCGCATTGGCGGAAGGCGGCAAACAGGCCAAAAAAGCGGGTCAAATCATGCTTGAATTTTCTATTAAAGATACCGGTATCGGCTTGACAACAGAACAAATTGGCGGGTTATTTCAATCCTTTAGCCAAGGCGATAAATCGACCACCCGCAAGTACGGCGGAACGGGCCTGGGGCTGGCAATCTGCAAGCGGATGGTGGGCATGATGAATGGCGCCATCAGTGTAGACAGCGAGATAGGGAAAGGCAGTACTTTTACGTTTACCGCCGGTTTCGGCCAACCTCAGGGCGTAGCCCAGAAACGAATGGCATCGCGCGATGCATTTCGCGGCTTCAAGGCATTAGTGGTCGATGGTAACGATGCGTCGCGGGATGCTTTATCTTTGTACCTGGAAACCTTTTTTTTCCAGGTGACTCAAGCCGCTACGGGGGAGCAAGCTATCCAGGTATTGGAAAACGCCTCTATTGACGCCCCTTACCAGCTTGTATTGATGGAATGGAATTTACCCAAAATGGACGGTATTTCCGCCGCCCGCCACATTAAAAACAATCTTAATATTGCCTGCATTCCCCGCATTATCATGGTCACCGTTCATAGCAGGGAAGATATTTCACAGCGGTCAGCCGAACTCAATCTGGACGGTTTTCTTACTAAACCGGTGCATCCATCGGCGCTGTTCAATGCGGTTGTTGAAGCGTTAGGTCAAAATCGGCCGATCTTGCAAGCCCGGCGTTCAGCGGCGGAAAATCAAAGGCTGTATGAAATTAAAGGCGCAAGACTGCTGCTGGTAGAAGACAATCATATTAACCAGCAAGTCGCGAAAGAAACGCTGGAGCAGGAAGGTTTTGATGTCACCATCGCTACGGACGGCATTGATGCGGTGCAAAAAGTGCACGAAAACTATTTTGATGCGGTCTTAATGGACTTGCAAATGCCGAACATGGACGGTTATGAAGCAACCCGGATCATACGCTCCGAATCGCAATTCGATGATTTGCCGATTATTGCAATGACGGCTCATGCCTTGAACGATGCCAGAGAAAAATGTCTCTATGTCGGCATGAACGGGTATGTGACCAAGCCTCTGGATGTTGAAGAATTACTGGCAAGCCTGATCGATTTTATCAAACCGGAATTGCGGAAAATGCCGGATTTTGGTTTGGAGAAGACCGCCAGACAAAAAGAAGGATTGCTGCCGGAGCGTTTGCCCGGCATTGATATACAGCAGGGTTTAAAAAATGTTGTGGGAAATGGGCAACTGTTTCATGACTTGCTACTGAAATTTCATGAAGGCTATAGCGATGCCCAGGTCCGGTTGGAGGCTTTATTGCAGGTGGGCGATGTCGATTCGGCTTTGAGGCTGCTCCATGCGATGAAAGGCGTGGCGGCCAATCTCGCCATGCCGGAATTGAGGTCGCGCATAGAAGCGCTGGAACAGGCTCTTAAGAAACAATCGGGATATGAGCCTGAATTATTAACCGGCTTTGCGAGTGCGCAAAACAGGGTGCTTGAGTCGGTTGGACAGCTACGCCGTTCGAACGAGCAAGAGGCGGCGGCCTTAAGCGGCAATTGAAAGAATAATTGTAATTATTCAGCACATAGAAAAATGGAGCACGGATGACACGGATGACACGGATTTACACGGATTTTTAGTCCGAACACAGTTTGTTTGCGTTTTTAAATCAGTGTTTATCCGTCCTATCCGTGTCATCCGTGTTCTATTGAGCATACGTTGAGTAGTTACGGATAATTAAGATTTATTCTTTCTTTTGAATCAGCCAGTATGTAATGCCCAGCGCCACCAAAACCAACGCCGACGCGCTCACATATTCAGCCGGCAAGTGCTTGTAATCGAATACGATGACTTTCCGGGAAATGGCCATTAGCGCGGTCGCTACGACCAGTTTTACCGGGATCACGTCACTTCGGATATACAGGGTAATGTTCAGGAAGATTTCAATGGCGATCAGCACGGCTAAAAAAGCCCCAAACGTTTCCAGCATGTCATTAATGGTCAGCAGCATAAACGGCGGTCGGGTGATTTTGTCAAAAATCACATAAACGACGTCAACAATGCCGAATAAAATAACGATCACCATCAGTAAAGCGAGAAACTTGACCCCCATGCGTATGGTGCGGTGCAGGAATTGTATGTACGGGTCTTCGTGCCGCATGGGCAGCTCTTCGTGGCTTTCCACGGTAACCTGCTTTACCAGCTTGCTGCGCAGATGGGCTAATAACGGGCCGATAATATGTTTATGGGACGCAAAACCGGCGGGCGTAAAATCCTTTTCAAAAAAATTATTCAAGCCCGCCATTTCAGTCAGTTCCTTGCCTTCGAGCTTTTCAAAGCCCATGCTCCAGTAAGGAAAGGCCCGTTCGGTTATCGGCAGTTTCTCAATCAAGGTTACGTCTTTGTGGCGAGTATCTTTTTTTATGCTTTCAAATGTATTATCGATGGCGGCTTCGTCGCCCTCCAATACCTGGAAAAAGGTGCCGTGCGAATAAAGCAGTATTCCCGTTATATTCTTGGCGCCGTTATTTATTCGGCAAGTTTTTAACAGCGCTAACAGGTTTTCAGGGCTAAAGTCCTTGATTGCGGTGCTGGCGTAGGTCAGTCTGATCATTGGCGCTTTCCTTCCGGTTTTACATGATTGTACGTAACTGGCAGTATAAGCCTGCGAAACCGGGAATGTGTCATTTAAATGAGGTGTAAACTTTAAACAATCGGGTGGCAGCTTATGCCGATAAGCCAAAGCCGGATTTTTGCCGGTGAAAAGGGAGCCGGCAAAGCAATTTTAACGGCCCTGCTGGTGCTATTTGCTTTATTTAATCGGCGAGCAATGCTAAAGTAATTGCCTATTAAAACGCTTGGTATTTATTTCTGTTGCCGACTGTTTGCCCAGAACACTTTTTAATAACTTGATTTAGGAGAATCTCATGGCTTTCGAACTTCCTGCCTTACCTTATGCTAAAGATGCATTAGCGCCCCATATTTCTGCTGAAACCTTAGAGTATCATTATGGCAAGCATCATCAGACTTATGTAACCAACCTGAATAACCTGGTTCCGGGCACTGAATTTGAAGGATTGTCCCTGGAAGAAATTATTACAAAATCTTCCGGCGGTATTTTCAATAACGCGGCGCAAGTCTGGAATCACACCTTCTACTGGAACAGCTTGGCACCCAATGCGGGCGGCGAACCTACCGGCGCTTTAGCCGATGCAATCAACGCAACTTTCGGTTCATTTGCAAAATTCAAAGAAGAATTCACCAAATGCGCAGTCACCACATTCGGTTCAGGCTGGGCT
>JBAQYH010000070.1:0-2192 GCA_049299935.1 Methylobacter sp.
TTGAGTAGATACCTATGCTCAAGCTTTACGTCGCTCTAACAACTCCGCTATCAACAAATTATGGCGCATCTTCCAGATCATCAAGCAATTCAATCAAGCGAGTCACGCCTTGCAGCAAGATGCCGCCGACTCCCAACGCAAACCAAACACCAATCACAAAGCCCCAATGAATCGGCGCGGCGAAAAATTCTTCCCGGAACCAGAAGGTATGTCCCCATTCATTAAAGCCGACGCTAACCAGGATCATGAACGGCCCGAAAACCGCTAGCGTCAACGGCAGCGAAATACCTTTGGCATACAGCGGCAAGCGGGTCCGGGCATAAACCCAGGCGCTCCCGCCTAGAATCACATAGAGCGGAAAATTAAAATAAAACTCGATAATATGATTGGCCGTAAACGGGGTGTCGCGAATCGCCACCTGGTGCCAGGAATTATCCTGTTCGGCAAAATAACTGCCGGCCCAATAGACCGCAAATGTGTAGACGCTAATCCACATGGTCAACGTGAAATAACGGCGAATTTCTTCTTTAGGGGCAATCGAATCCAGATTGCGATCCCGGGAATACCATAAATACCCCCATAAGGCCGTCGTAAATAGCGCAATAACCACCAGCTCAATATAAAACAAACGCATCCAGTATTGTTCGAATTCGGGTTCATAGGAATCCAGTCCGGCGGAAACCGCAAATTCGCCTTGATACAAACGCAAGCCAATGTAGATGACGGTAAGTATGCCGAAAGCCTTTAGATAAGTGGGCAAATCCTTCAAATACCAGGGTGCGTTATCCAGTTTTTCAAGCGGGGCTTTTAATTGCTCAGGCAGCGCGGCCTTTAGTTGCTCGGATGATATAGCCATGATGTTCTCCTGATGAGGTTAATTGAATTTTGGAATGACAGCGGCGGTAATGCTCGATATATAGCGTTTGCCGGTGAGATCATAAAGAAACAACAGGCCGCCGATTCGGCTATCCGCATCGCGAATCAATCCGTCCAGTTTTTCGGACTCCCATAAGCCGTCTTTGACGATCATCGTCAGGGTGCGTTGTTCGCCCGGCTTGATCGCGTCGTTATTATCCAAGCTCATGCCTTCCACAGAAACGGTCGAACTCCCGGAAAGATCTTGATGCGCTACGGGCAGATCCTTGTTCAAAAAATACACATTGGCTGTCGAAAATTCGCCGATATGAATGGGAGCATTGCTTTGGTTATCGATTTTCAAATCAAACTTCATCGCCCGTTCCGCTACGCGGTATTCGGCTTTTAAGGTATCGACATTGACGATACCGGCATTCACCTTGGCAGGAAGCGGTAAAATCTGGTCTAAAGACGCCTGTAGAGGAATCGTGTTGGGATGGTCATTGTTCGCCATCGCATTAAAAGCCAAGACCATGACCGGCACAGCGACCATCGCCGATTTGGCAATCAGTTTATCTTGCGGCGTGATCAACTCATCTTCCATGCCGGCTTCCAGCATGCGATAGCGGGATATAAATAAGGGTCTGCGCACCCACCAGAGTAACCAAGCCGTTGCCAATATGCCCCAGAACGCATGCCACAACACGCCATTGGCAAAGCCAAAGCTTTCCATATCGATCATCTCGCCGTTGATGATCTTGGCCTGATTGGTAAAATCCGACGCATCGCCGGCTATATCCAGCCACACACCCGGCCCCATCACTTGTCCGGCATCTTTTAAGTTAAAGAACGGATGGATGTGGTAGTGACCGGGCAAACGTCCCTTGAGCACAACCTTGAAGTCGTAATCGCCGCCCGGCTCCAACGCCACTGAATTAGTCCACGGCTTGCCGTTCAGATAACGTTCGGTTCTGATTAACACCGGCCCTGGGGTCGATATGTTTAAAAATGAAGCTTCCGGTTTCGGTACGCCGATGGGCCAATCCTCGGCGACATGAAATTTACCGCTGACGCTGATTTCTTCGTTGACGTTGAACGCTTGTTTCGACCAATGCACGTCATACCATTGTATGGTGCGCATTCTGATGAACGGCTCCAAAGCTTTTTCACCATGGGCCATGGCAGTCTGAACATCCATCAAGTACACGGAAAAAATCAGGCAGAATGACATTAAGGTTTTGACTAAAATTGTTTTCATAAACCTCTCCCTTTAGATTTTGTTAAGGTAACGAACGGTCGAGAACCACTTGCCGATATACCACCATAAGGTGTACATC
>JBAQYH010000071.1:0-2830 GCA_049299935.1 Methylobacter sp.
GAGCATCCGCCAGAACGTTTGCTGTTTGCATCGGACAGTCCATGGACAGACCAGAGGGAAGAACTTCAATTTCTGCTGCAATTACCGTTTCTGACAGAAAGCGACAAGGAAAAAATCTGTTATTCCAATGCAGCGAGACTCTTGGGGTTGGAGAAAACCTGAGGTTCTGCGAGCAATCCCATTGAAGCTTCTAAGAGACTCGGTCATAAGACTGGACATTGCAAATGAAATGGCTCGTGACCTGCTTAAAACAGCAACAATGGATGAAATCACCTAAATCTATTTTGTTCAAATACTTTTGAGGGGCAAACAGATTGCCGTCAAATATTGTAGGCCGCTGTCCTCATTCTCCCCGCAGAACATCACAAAAGGTTTCCTTGGTCGAGGGGACAGCTACTCTCCGGCAGGGGAAACGTGAACCCCCACGGTAAATTTGTTCTCCCAAATTTCACGAATGGATAGAAGCGCATGAGTTTTTGGTCATCCGCAGATAATCAAAGACCAGACGAACGTTCTGCGTAAGCTCCCGCATCTTCTGTGCAACACTCCGTACACCTCTGGATTTGATCACTCCGACGGCAAAGCGTCGGAGTCTTGCGACGTTTTCAGGACCATATCCGGTGCGTATCCTGCTCCGGTCTTCGTCAAAGTTCCAGTCGATAATATAATGACAGCTATTCTCAATACTCCAGTGACCGCGGTTTATGGTGAGAAGGCGCTTCGCATCGGCCTCCTTCGGAGTTCTGCTGGTAATGCCATAGGGCAACCTCATGGGAATGCTTTCCGGTTTTCTTCTCAACAGAATACCGTTCAATCACAAATGACTGTCCCACATGAGGAAAGGCAAGGTAGCCGTTAAGCATTGTAGTTGTCCAGATCTTCCTGGTCTCTATTCGCCCATGGCCGAAGGAATCCTCAACGAAATCAGGTTCCTGCCGGCATTGGAAGAAGTGCGTGATATCCTGAAGGAGCGTGGGCTGATTCCCTTTGACAGTAAAATGGTAATGGGCTTTACGCCCCACCAGGTAGTTGGCTATGGTCCGTTGAGTGAGCAGGGCATCAGTAGAGATGTCCCTGCCCTCAATGTCGATGACATCGAGGAGCGGGATGGCTACGGTAATCTCATTGGTCTGTTTGACTTCTTCATTATTTACCGGGAGACTCCCCACTTTTTTTGGGTGTAGCAGGTCTTGCTCTCGTGACCGACTACACTCATGATATGGGTCTGATGGCCCTCCTGATCAATGGCGTTACACATGGTCTTGCCGTCTATGGCAAGACTCTTGTCTTCCTTCCCATAGACCTCGTTCCAGCGCGTAAGCGCCTGGTCAAGATGTATGGGATCGACGCGGACAAGAACATCGCGAATAATGGATTCACTGGGGACAACAGAGCGGCCGTGTTCGAAGCGACAGCCGAACCGTCTTCTGGCCTTCTGGCCCAGGTTTTCTGCCCAATCCGCCATAGCCTTGTATCCCCGCATTCCGCACAGGGTTGCCCCGGCTGCAATGGCAAGTACCGTGGTCAGACGATGCCGTATGCCCTGGGATCTCCGAGGGTCGGGGATATCGGAAAAGAACGAGGGAAGGGATTGCATATGATCGGCGCTCAGCATGATTCTGGATCCTCCTGTGCAATACGATGGGTTGAGAACAGCCCCGGACAGAATTGCATGTGCGTTGGCTGCAAGGGGTTTGACAAAGACCATTTTGGGCAAACCATTAGGATCATATCCCTTTCTGGTCCTGCGAAACCCTTTTGTATTGCCCACATAGTGCCAGTTGTCGGCCTTATATACCGTTCCCCTGAAACGCCCGGGATCAACAAACGTCTCTAAGAGCAGTGCCGGATGACCGAATCTTTTCTGCCAATCATGGGGCAATCTCTTCCGGCATAACGAGAGAATGCGTGAACCGAGATTCGGCACATGCCAGTCGGGCAGGATAAGAAAGCGGCTATTGTTGACTACCAGCTTCAGACGATCATATTGATGGCGGAAAGTCCAGCCGATCCAACGATCCCGTGCGGCACACTTCCAGGCTGAAGCGGAGAAGCTTACAAGAGCTACCCATTCATCGTGCCGGGAGGCAACATACCAGATAGTTTCCCCTATCTTGGGTAAAGAACCCAGGTAATGATGTTCTCCCATCAGTGTCTGAAAACGTTGTTCTTCGCTTGTGCGGACAGGACGAACATCTATCTCTCGCAGACTCAAAACGCACCAACCTCCGTTAAAGGAACTGTTTCGTGAGTTTCAAGTATATAGTATCTGCAAGCTATTGTCCAGAATGATCTACAACTGATTGAGATATCAATTTAATCGGATTAGGACAAAGTCACCCTGATCCCTTCCTGGAGACAGTAGACCGCCTCATTGACCTGTCGGAGGATGAGACGGTCTATAAAGAAGGGTTTGGTAGGGGTTTTTGACACCATGGTGCGAAATTCATCATCAATAAAAGGGGCTTGCGTCGCCCCCTCTCCCGGCAAAGCCGTGCGAGCCTCCCCCTCTCGCTCGCCGTGCGAGCTAACCCGACTTAGCGGATTCGACCCTCAAAATCCTTAAGTTCATTTTTCCGGTCATGTGATTCCAATGGGTTACAAACCCATAATCCCCAAAATCCGCTGTAGTGAAGACCTACCCCCTTTTCAGGAATATGGGGCGGATGATATTCTGCATATATAATGTTTCTCCGATGCACGAATCGCAAAAAGGATGGTAAGGATCACCGCTATTGGAACATTGTTGAGAACCGACGGGTTGCAGGAGGCCGGGTTATTCAGAGACAGGTTCTTTACCTCGGGGAGATAAACGACTCTCAACAAGAGG
>JBAQYH010000072.1:0-6487 GCA_049299935.1 Methylobacter sp.
GGTCATCCCGGATCTGGTGTTCCCAGTAGCGTGGTTGCCAGATAGTTTGCGCCCGTTTACGCCGTTGGGACGCAGAGGGCGGTAATTTGAGAGCATCCGGGCAACGGCGGGTAAAATAGTTTTTGATTGCATTCCAGCGCATCGGATAATCATTGTCGTCCGGCGGCAATGTCCAAATGCAATGTAGGTGTTCCGGCAGCAGCACAAAGGCATCAATGGTGAAAGGATGAGCCGATTTAACGGTTCGGAATGCCGTACGCAACAATTCGACATTGTCCGGTTCACAAAGAAATTTCCGCCGCCGAAAAGTCACAACGGTGAAAAAATAAGTGCCGCCGGGAGTTTTAGCGCGCCGATATTGCATGATGAAGATTCCCCAAATGTAGGTCGGGCAACAGCTTTTCGTTGCCCGACATTTTAGCACCCGAAGTTGGAACGGAGGAGGTTAAACCAGAAACCCGTCAGCATATTGAAGTTTGGGAATGTCGGGCATAAACAGCATGCCCGACCTACGGAGCTACTAGCTGCCCCCCGTTTTGTGATCATCGCAGCACACCGAGTTTTTTGTGTAGTCCCAGTAAAAAAACAACAAAAATATAAATGCAAAATATACCGGCAAGAATACAGAAAAAGACGTACCAACCAGATGTTAGTTTGCTTCCATGCTGGACTCTATAAGACTCATATGTCAGTTCTGTAGAATGCCCAACAACATTGCCCCCGCTTATTAGAACCTTTTTAAATATTGGTGATGAAATAAGGCAGCTAATATAAAGTGATTCATTTTTAAGCAATTCATTAACTTTAATTTTAAATATAAAATCATCGCCATTTTGCTTTAGATTTGATGTGTTATTCGGTTTAACCGAGCACTTTTCTATTTTTGACTCACCGAAATCAATTAAAACAGTTATTTCTTTTGCCTCAAAATATCCGTCATTTTCAATCTCAACGTAAAATGAGCTTGGAATATCGAAATCGACTGGTGTTATCTGTATATCTTTGATTGTTCAAGATGCCGATTCTTTTTCATGATCTTTCAGTGTTTCTTTCTTGAGATGCTCGGCTTTTATCTCTTTGGCATCATAGTATGTATATAGCGTTACAGCCGCGCCTATAAGTGCAGCAATTATGGTTGCCCATACCCCATACTTTGCATATTTATGAATTTGGTCATTCACTCGGATACTCCTAGTAAAACATAACTAATATTAGACCCTCTAATAATTGATAGGAATTAAAAATCATTGTTATGCATTCGGCTGTGTAAATTTATCCCTGTAGTGTAGGCAGTAGCCCCACCTCGTGCTATGCCTTCGGCAAGCTCAGGAACAGGCTCGGTAGTCTTATTCCGGCCTATAGAACTTCGTGTTCTTCATGTCTTCGTGGTGAATTAACATCCACTACACTAAGCCCCTTCCTCCTTATCATCCTCATCCCCAGCCATATCCGAAATCTCCTTCAACCTTGAGATGGCTTTAAAATTAATGCTGTCTTCCGGGTACAAGCCCTCACTATCTAACACACCGGCTGAATGTCCAGTCAGCAACTCCAGCGTTTCATCAACACTGGACACCGCATAAACCGCAAACAGCCCCTTTGCCACTGCATCGATCACTTCCTGTTTCAGCATCAGGTTGCGCTTGTTGGCGGCGGGGATGATGGCCGCGTGCTGCCCGTTAAGGCCGCGCGCCTGACACAGCCTGAAGAAGCCTTCTATTTTCTCGTTAACGCCGCCGACCGCCTGCACTTCGCCGTACTGGTTGATCGATCCGGTCACCGCGAACGTCTGCTTGATCGGCGTCCTTGTCAGCGCGGAAATAAGGCAGCAAAGCTCGGCCAGCGAGGCGCTGTCGCCGTCGATATAGCCGTAGGATTGTTCGATCGCGATGCTGCCCGATATGGCAAAAGGAAATTGCTGGGCATAGGTGTGACCCAGGTAGCCGGTCAGGATCATTACGCCTTTGGAATGGATGGCTTGGCCCAATTCCACTTCCCGCTCGACATCGACGATGCCTCGGGAACCGGGGTAGACGCTGGCGGTAATGCGCACCGGCGCGCCGAAGCTGCTGCCGCCGACTTCCATCACGGTCAGGCCGTTGACCTTGCCTACCGCCTCGCCGTCGGTGTCGATCAGGATGGTGCCGACCAGCATTTCCTCGAGGATGTTCTCGGGTAGTCTGCCGTTGCGATGCTCTCTTGCGGCCAGCGCCTGTTCGATATGCGCCCGGTCGCAAACCGGCTGGTCGTCGCGCCTGCAAAACAGGTTGGCTTCGGCGATGATTTCCAGCGAGTCTTTGATGCGGGCGGAAAAATGATGCTGGTTTTCGGCCATGCGGCAGCTGTGTTCGATCAGGCATTCAATGGCCGCCCGCGTCAACGGTTTGGCCCCGGAATCGGCGGCCTGCCTGATCATCAGCAGGATAAAGCGCTGCATCGACTCGTCGTTACGCGGGATGTAGCTGTCGAAATCGGCCAGGATTTTAAACATCTCGTTAAATTCATCGTCCAGCTCTTCCAGTAGATAATAAATATCCCTGGAGCCGACCAGGATCACTTTGACGTTTAACGGAATGACTTCGGGCTTGAGGGTCGTCGTACTAATGCCCAGATCCGAATAAGGCGATTCGGTTTCAATGCGGCCGGATTGCAGCGCGCGTTTAAGGCCTTCCCAGACGAACGGATAATTCAGCAGTTTTTCGGCATCAATAATCAAATAACCGCCATTGGCCTTGTGCAGGGAACCGGCGCAAATCCGCCGGTAATTGGTGACCAGCGTACCCTGGTCGTTGACGTATTCGATGCGCCCGAACAGGTTTTGGTAAATCGGGTGCGGCTCGTAAATGACCGGCGCGCCGCATTCCTGCTTGTTATCGACCAGGATATTGGGCGCATACAGCTCGGTCAACAGCTGCTTTTTTAAGGTGTTGTCCTGCGGCTCCGGCGTCCTGCCCGGCATCAGGTAGTCGGCAATGCTGTTGCTTAGGTTCTTTTTGATCTCCGCCAAAAAGGTGATCACGTCATCGATATTCTGGTAGCTGTCATTCAGTTCGGCAAACAACGGCTCTATCGCCAAATCGATGGTGTCGTTATCCAGCTGCTTGATTTTTTCGACCATCGCCCTGCGCCACTGGGGCAGTTCAAGCAATACGTCGCTGAGGTATTCTTCCAGCTCCGCAACATGCTTGTGAAATATTTCCCGTTCCGACTGAGGCAATTCGGTGAATTGATCGTCATTCAGCGCCTTGTTGTCCCGGATCGGCGCAAAGGAAATCGTTTCATTCTCCCTGAATAACGCAATATCCAAGGACTGGGCCTTTTTATCGACCAGGTCGATCGCATTGTTATAGAACTGGTTATAGTGGCGCTCGATAGCGCTCTTTTTTTGCTGGTAGGTAGGGCTTTCGAAGGCGGCGGGAAAAGTCGCCAACAGGTTGTCGATCAGCTTTTCGATGTCCTTGCTGAGCGTCTGGCCATGCTCTGCGGGCAGCTCAACGGCCACCGGCTCTCTCGGGTTGTCGAAATTATCGACATACGCATAGGACGGCGGCGCGGGCAGCGTTTGGGCCTGCGCATGCAGATGGTTGGTAATCATCGACAACCGGCCCAGTCCCGGTTCGCCCATCACAAAAACATTGTAGCCGGGATTGCTCATCGCAATGCCGAACTCCAGCGCCGACTGGGCTCTGGACTGGCCTAAAATGGTCTCGGGCAATTTGGGCGCGGTGGGGAACTCAAAGCCCGCCAAATCGACATTCAGTTTCAGTGATTCAAGGGGAAGCTTTAAAGGATTAGGCATGGTTCAGGGGAGTTCTCAGGTTTCACAAAAGGGCCGATTCTACCATTCTTTACCCGGTTGCCGAAATTGCCTAAAGCGCCTGCTTTGGGCGCCTAGTGGAGTAAATCGGTATCTTGATTTTTCTGCCGGCACGCAAATTGAAAAAACTTAAAAACTGATGTTACGCAGTTAGTCGAATTTATACTGATTTAACGTTGTCGACTTTTTATTTTAGAGAAAATGAACTCTGCGATATTTAATGCTCATGTTTCGACTTAATGTTTTGACTTTTGCGGTTTTCATGAACGAAATGATTTTAGAAAAAACCGGCATTTTAATTTCCCTGCCTATATTGAAAATTATTAAAACTAATTACTGCCGAGCAGCGCATCTATAAACATACGACTCATTGTTTTATATATAAAAACTATAAATCCCGCATGGATAACTACGTATGCTTACTTACTTGTAATCCTGGGCTGGCATATTGTTTTAAATGACTGTGTTACTGTTGCGTCCGCCACCTATATGTAGAATTTAAAAATCTGCGGCAGTTTCTTGCCCTGTTTAATTCTGGCAGGCAGATAGACTTAAGGCGCATTATTAAACCAGTGCCAAAAGCGTGTTTGGGGTTACTGATTCAGATGTACCAAAAGACAGGGCTTTGCTAAAGAGAGCTCCAATTATAACTATCATTAGAAGAGAGTATTTATGTTGCCCAAAAGCAGTATTTTATTATTAGTCTTATCGTCCCTTATATCCTTATCCGTTGCCGCAGAGACAAACACCATACCCTCGTCACGCACCCTTTCCGGTCAAGAACTGGAAGATACACAATACATACTCAAAAATACCAAGCCGGGAAAAAGTTATATATTAAATCCTGCACAAAAAAATCAGCAGCAGTATATTTTGCGCACCCTGGAACAATCCGGCAAGACAGCAAAAACTGCGCCGCAACTGTACACGACATTGAACACCGGCATGGCGGCAACCGCCAATGATACTGCGCCGCAACTGGTGACGGCTAATGCCGATGCCGCGCCGCAAGACATGAACAACATCATTTATTTCGATCAAAACGGCACAAACTACACCTCTGCCGCTGTTTCGTCGGTAGTCGACGGCACATACTCCACGACGCTCAACTTGAAAATTACCGATCAGGCCGGTACCACCGTTTATGGAGAAACGTCGCAGACTCAATACGCCCAAGGGGTGAATTTTTTAGTTCCTCTATCCAATATAGCTGTCCCTACGGACATTGTGCCGATGACAATAGCGACAGCCACCTATGTTGCTACCAAGGGAGGACAAGGCACAACGGTCGTTACCACGGCGCAGGTAATGACACCGGCCAATAAAGGCTGTATGACGGCGCCCAATTATTGTACGAAGTACTCAACCGATGGAAAATCCTGCGCGACTTATTCGACAGCCTGTACCAACCCAGCCAGTGCGACGACCAACCCGATAAAAGTCTGCTACAACCGGACTCAGCCACAGGGTTGCGATTACATCAACCCTAACATGTCGATCCCGCCTACCAGCTTCTTAATTCCTACGTCGGGCAATGTAACGTTTTCCAAACCCATTACAAGTCCTTTAAGCGGAACATGGAGCGCCCAGGTTCAAAACACGATCACTGGCGGTGTTTGCATTTTTACACTGGATGCTTCTATAGCTAACGATCCTAATTGGACTATCACCAATTCTTATCAGCTTAACTGGAATATCGCGCAACTCTCGTCGATAGCCCCGCAGGCTTGCCTAAGTTCGGCAAACGGCCAGATGCTCAATTTCTACTTTATCGGCAACGACATAAGCCTGGGAACCGGCACCGGAAATTTTGCTTTTACCAGCGTTGTATCTACGGCATCAAATCCCGCAGGAACCTATACCGTTCCGCAGCTTGAATTTTTAGACAGCTGTCTTGCAGCCGGGACAGAAGTCAATATGGCAGACGGAAGCCGAAAAACGGTCGACGAAATCAATCAGGATAAAGAAGAATATTCGGTCAAGACCGGAAAAGGGGTGTCGCGCAAGGTTATCGGCACTTCAAGCGGAATAGAGCCCCATCCCATGTACCGGATCAAAACCGACAAAAACCAGGATCTTCTGGTTACCCGAACCCATCCTATCATTACGGCTCGCGGCGTCGTGATGGCCAGGGACCTGAAAATCGGCGACAAAGTATTGACTGCCAAAGGGAAGGCGAAAATCACTTCTCTTGACCAGGAGCAATACTCCGGGCGGGTCTATAACCTTAAGCTGGGCGAGATCGAGGATGCCAAAGCAGGAAAAAGCACCTTCTATGCTAATGGCATTTTGGTGGGGGATTTGAGGACCCAAACCCATTACGAGAAACTTGAGCAACAAAAGTTAGTCAAAGACCCGGCTCACGCCAGGGAACGTCTTCCTAAAGAATGGCAGGCCGATTTCGACAATCACATGAAATCTCTATCCCGTAAAAAATAAGCCTGTTTTAGCGATAGCGGCCATAGGCATTCCCGGCGCATCGCCGCGCGAACCTGGAGTGCGGGCTTCGCCTGCTGTGCAAGCACGGCAGGCGTTAGTGTTTGAAATCCGTATCTTTATAACTGATGTTACGCACAGATAGTTTTTGTCCTGTTTGTCGCGCTGCCTGGATGTAGTGCGTAGGATGCACTCAACTCGCGGCGCAGCGCGCCTTTAACTGCATTCCCACGC
>JBAQYH010000073.1:0-9601 GCA_049299935.1 Methylobacter sp.
TTGCCCTGAATCTGATCAAGGCTGAAAAAACTTCTAAGGTCGGCATCAAGATCAAACGATTAAAGGCCGGATGGGACAATGATTATTTACTTCGTGTCATCGGAATAATTTAAGCGCGATTGCCCTGCTGCGCCAGGGCTTTTAAAACGCCAAGTTCTGAATGGCTTACTTTCGCATTGCTCTAATATAACTACTTAGATTCAATTTTATGCTGCTGGAGATTGGGAGCCAACCGAAACAGGTTGCGTATATGCCGATTGGCCAGCCATTTCAAGCTGGAAAATAACAGCATGGTCGGCACGGCGTAAGCCAGGGCAACGCCGGTTGCACCGTAGCGGGGACCCAAAGTATGGCTCAAGCCTATCATGCTAATCGCAGCAAATGTCATTAGACTAACGACCAGACGATTGCGTCCCACAAATTGCAGATAGTACGGCGAATCGGAAAACAGCGTACTAAACGAGGCCCCAATCGCGCAGATGAATAAAGCCTGGTAACCTTGGGAAAAATCGGAACCGAACAGGCTCAGAATTTCTTGCCCCCAAACACCGGTAATACCCAGAAAAACCACGATAAAACAGGCGATCAATCGCATGCGTTTACCGAGTAAAGTATTAATGGCGGACTGGTCACGGCGCTCCAGTAAAACCACCAACATCGGCAGATAATAACGGTTGGTCGAGGTGCCGATCAGCGAAATCAACCCCGCTGTGTGCATCGCAACAGCATAAGTGCCGACCACCGACTGCGAGGGGTGTAATACTTCCAGGATGATAGTCCCTGCGCTGGTGAGCACTGTCATCATGACACTGCTGATCAGAAAAGGCAGCGACTTTTTCAGCCACCAACGCTGGCCTTTCGTGTCGGCGCTTACCTTTCTGAGCGGACTTGGACAGGCGGCTCGCACCGTGATCACCATAACTATCAGCGTCAAACACCAAGCCGAGCCGAAACACAGCACAACAGAAACGGCCGTCAATTCAAGCTTGAAAACATTTAACCCGATAATCAGCAACAAAAACACCGACGGCAGAAAAAAACGATACAAAGCCAAAGCTAGTATCTGTTTCCCGTAGACAGTAATGACTTCAGTCAAAAACAGACAAAGCGCGATTATCGGCAGAAAACTCGCATAAATGACAATCGCAATATGAAAATCGGCATGATGGACAGCCAAAATGCTTTTCAAGCCCAATCCGAGTAGGCTCAACAGCAATATGCTGAAAAGAAAGATTGTGCGCAATGAAAACACCCAGAACCCACGCAGACGCGGCCAGTTTTCGCGCTCGATATACAGAGCGATCAGCCGCAGGGCGTATTTTTCCAAACCCAATGTTGCCAGCGTCGATAGCAAAGTGACGATGGAAACCGCCACGCTGTAATCATCGAAAGCATCGATAGTCAGATGTCGGGCCAGAAAAATATTCGCCCAATACATCAGCGCATAATGGCTAAGGGTCAAGCCAAACAACATCAGGGAACTGAAATTATCGGGTCGAACAGAGATGTTGAGGTTCAATATAAATTCATTCGATTGATTGTTTTGATGAGGGCGAACATAAAATAACAGGTTAAGGCGTGTAAACAAAGCAGTGAGCGGATGTTAACTTCCTTGCGGAGAACCGCTCACACCTTTTTTAATCGTCAAGCCAATTCTTTGTACCCTATAGGAGCGAACATCAGATAGGGTGAGCAGAGTTACCTTGTGGAAGTAGAATTATGCAGTAGCTTACCTGGAAAAAAGCCGCTCCCTCTACCGGCCTTGCCGGACAACTTTAAAACACTCAACCGTTCCGCTCATTTCATTGGCCGTCAGCAGATAATGCTCGCCATCCACGACAAAATGGGCGATTCCTTCGGGCGACTTGTCTTCGTCGCCGACAATCTTGCCCAAGGCGACCACTTTAGGGTGAAAGGGGTCGGCCAAGGAAATTAATTCAACCGAACCCGCTCTTTCCATGCCGACGGCAACATACGGTATGCCGTCCAGCTCCAGGGAAACCAGCATTTCGGGTTCAGAGCCTTTCTTGCTGCTGCGCCGTTCCGGGTAAACTTTATTGGCGAAAGCAACTTCATCAAGCTGGCTACCGGTGTCGCCCAACAAGGTTCCGGTTGCCGCATCGAAAACGCTGACCGAACGCCCGCCGCTGGTCGGCTGGTTGTCCGTTGGAGCAGAATTATCCGTGTCGGTATCGCCTTCATCGGCAGTGACGAAATAACGGCCGTTGGCTACCGTGGTTATCCCGTCGGGTTCGCGCAGCCCGATCATCGATTGCTCGAATTTCACCCAGCCGTCGTAACGGGCGTCGGTCTTATGTTGGCTCGCTCCCAGGCCATAGTAACTGATGACCTGTTCGCTGATTAAATCGACAACCGCAACCGCATCGTCTTCCTGTAAAGTCACATAGGCTTTCTTTGCATCCGGCGAAATGGCGATATATTCCGGCTCCAATAAGGCTGGGGAATGGGTCTTTATCGGGATCAGAATTTTCTGCTCACCTTTGGTTTCCGTACCATAAACATCCTGCCCTTCAAACACCCCCAACAGAACCTTTTTCTTTTCAATCTTGCCGTTGCCGTCAAAATCCATGTTCTTGCTGATGACGCCATCGCCATTCCAGTCGATTTCCCTTTCCATAAACCGGCCGCCTTTGCTGACCACAAAGCCTTCATAGTTAATCGCATTAGCCAGCTCCAGGTTTTTGTGGTTCACAATACGACCGGACTGATTCAAGTGAACAATGGAAATACTGCCTTCCGGCGTGAAAAACTGCTTGCTTGACGGCTCGAACAAAAAATCTTCACCCTCATTGGCGATCATCGCAAGGCTGCCATTTTCGGAAAAAACTACTGAATCAGGCCCGAAGCCAACGACTATGCGATCCATCAATACACCCGTTGTTGCAGAACGAACCTCCAGCCTGCCTGGGCTGTTACCGGCATCGATAACCGCTGCAAACAGATCCAGTGTAGGATGAAAAGCAACCGAGGTCAGCTCTTCCCCTTTGCTTAGTTTAAGATTGAAACGCGCTTTCCTCTGCAAGCGTTGAGGTTGGCTGACATCCAATACATCAACTTCACCCGATTCAAAATTGCTGAGCACCGCTCGTAACGTCGATTGCTGTGCGCTGACGATTTCCGTGCCTTTGTCATAACCCGAGTTATAGCGACTGACCGGCTCTACGCTCCAATTACCGGTAGCGGGGGGAACAGGCGCCAATGCGCAACCCGTCAACCAGAAAACCAGTATAAATTTGATAATGTTACTAACTTTCAATGCTAACCTCTTTAATAGTAGTTTTGTAGGCAGGAATAAGCCTGTTCGAGCGCAAGCGAGGAACAGGTAAACTGCCGGAAACGCCAGCTCGCGCCGTTTGGTTGGTCTTATTCCGGCTACTGGCTGATGTTTTAAACATCAACCATAAAAACCGCCCATCATATATGAATTCTTGCCAATAAAAAAAGCCGCGCTGGAAATCCAGCGCGGCTTTACGTCTAACTAAGATCTGATCTACTTAGTACGCTAACTGTGTACGTATAGTAAAGGTATCATTATTATCCGGATCACCACCTGTTGTAGTTTTAACAGCCGTATTATTCATACTAAATGCCCTGGTGTAATCAGCCATTAAGCGGACATTGCTGTTTAGGTACCAGTTTAAAGCGACAGTAACATTCGACAATTCGCCGCCGTGGAAACCGCCATCGTTTAGATCAACAGTTGAATAACGTGACGCCAGTTCCAATGCGCCCCATCCGCCATTTTTAAAACTGAAGTTCTTCGCTGGGTCCACTTTGTAAAACCTGCCTTTTTTGTATTGACGCGATTCACCGGTGATTGTCCAGGCCGCGTCTGCATACCAGCCGTCTAATTCCACATTAGTGTTGGCCGCACCATTTTTACGATCCAACCACTGACGAGTATATTCAGCGCCGATAGAAACGGGTCCATAGAGTCCAGCAGCTTCCAGTCCCAACATTTTGATGTTGTTAATATTGCTTACTTTCGAATCTAGCAAATTAAGATTCGACATATGATTTGTTTCATAGACATAGTGCAGTTGGCTATCCATAACCTGATCAGCCTGGTTTGGAGCCCGGTAATTGCCGGCGATGCCTAAATGCACAACCTGAGTTTTCTCTTCAATCGGCGCGTAAGTGGCGCGTCCTGAAATGCCCCAGCCTTCGTCCGCAGTATCAGTGTTTTTATTGGCTGTAATTGTATCGCCATAAATACCAGCCGCAGCCGTCCAGCCTTTTTTGGCCATGCTTTGTAAATTCAAACCGATCGCACGATCAACAACCGGAGCGTTTAATACGTTCATTAATGAACGCTCGGTAAACATCAAATCGTTTGAACTTTCCAACAACTCGCGACTGAAGTTTTGCTTTTGCTGACCGACAGTAGCACTCATGAATCCTAAGCCAGTGTATTCCAAAAATAAATCCTTCATCGCGAGACTGTTATCAGCAAAGTCCGCCTGAGTCTTAAAATTCCAATCCTTAAAGAAAGTACCGGTAAAGTCTATCCGTGCGCGGCGAAATTCCGTGCCGTCATTGGCTTCAGCATGAGTTGCCGTGCCACTTTTAACAAAATTATCAGTGCTGCTGTAATTTGCATCGGCCTGAATGCGACCGCCCAGCTTAAACTGGAAGTTTTTGTCTTTGGTTTCAAACTGCAAGCCTTTTTTATCCAGCTTAACATCAACTGAACCAGGTCCTGAAGCTTGCTCGGTATGCTCTTGTAATGCTTTAATTGCATTTTCTTTTAAAGCCAGATCTTCACGAATTTTAGCGATTTCCGCTTTGTCTAATTTTTCTGTTTTATCCGCTGTTTTCGCAGGGGCTTCCTGAACTTTCTCGAAAGAGCCCATCAGTTGTCTATGTGGACCGGGTTCTGCATAAATCTGTTTGGTTTTAGTATCAACATACAGATCCATCGCAAACGCGCCGGATGTTGCGCTCGCCCCTAAAACGGTAGCGATTGCCAATGTAAGTTTAGATATTTTCATATTTTGCTCTTGGTTATTATCGAAAAGTTTGAAGTTGTTATCGAAAAGTTTGAGCAAGAATATGGAAATAAAATGACAGCTTAATGACAGTTTTATTACAGTTTAATGACAAAGCAACAAAGTCGATATACGGTTGCGGATTTACAAAAGCATAAGTCCATTGCCAGGACTTATTATGCTTTATGTATAAAAAACAACATGTTATTGATTATCTTTTTAGCAACAAAAGACACTATATATTTGGCGTTACCCCGGATGCCCCGGACTCTGTGGACAGCATAAACGCATGAAAGTTGGTTTATTGTCACAATTCCTTAAACACCAAGTCGATTCGAGTTCCACCTGTCACACTGACGCGGTTTAACTCAAGCCGCGCTTGATGCAGATCGGCAATCTCTTTGACGATTGCCAGCCCCAATCCGCAACCATCGCCGGGGCTTCCGGGGATACGATAGAAGCGTTCGAGAACCCTGTCCATTTCAGTCTCCGGTATGCCGGCACCGTCATCTTCAACAGTCAATCGGGGCGATGGATAGCATTTGACCTTAACCACAATATTGCCCTGCTCATGTCCGTAACAAATGGCATTGTCCAGCAAGTTAGCCAGCAATTCCCGCAACAGAACCTCATCGCCGCGCACATACAGCGAGCGCTGCAAACCTTCAAAGCCAAGCTCCATATGCCGCTGCAATGCTTTAGGCACCCAGTCCATGCAGGTTTCTTTAGCCAGCTTGCATAAATCTACCGGGCGCAATTCGTAATCGCCATCGATGGGCTCCGATCTGGCTAAAATCAATAATTGCGTGGTCAGGTGCGACATGCGATCCGCGCATCCCTGAATTTGCATCAGCGCGGGTTTCATCGCGGTCAAATCGTGTTCGCGCAGTGCACGTTCAGCCTGCAATTTCAGGCCCGCCAACGGGGTGCGCAATTGATGCGCGGCATTGGCAATAAATCGTTGCTGGGTTGCGATGGCCAAACCCAATCGTCCCAGTAAATCATTGATGGTATCGGTCAGCGCACGTACTTCCAAAAAAACGTGCTGTTCGGGAATAAGCCGTAAGTCGCGTGACGAGCGTTGCGCAATTTCATCGGCCAATACGTGCAACGGTTGCAAGCCGCGTTTTACGCCGGCGAGCAGATAAATGCCGGCCAGCAGGACCAATACCATCTGCGGCACAAGGTCGGCCAGCAAAATATCCATCATCATGCCGCGCCGTTTATTCAAGGTCTCCGCAACGTGGACAAAAACCTTTTCCGAGCTGTGCTCGGGCGCAATCAACATCGACACCACCCTGACCGGTTCGCCATACATTTCGTCGTCAAAATAGACGGGCCGCGTCCAATCGGTATCCACATCGAACGGCTCGGGAACGAATTTATCGCCCGCCAGCATGCCTTTTTCTTCGGAGATGATCTTAAAATAGGTTTGGTCCGATTCATCCCATTTAAAAATCTCAAGCGCTGCCGGGGGCAACTCGACGATCACCTTGCCTTCCTGCACCTTGATTTCCTGGGTTAACGACCGTGCGGAATCGAGCAGCCAGCGGTCGTAGGCCACGTCGACATGATGCAAGGTGACGAAATAAGACAGCACGGATTCGACGCCGATAAAAAAAATCAACGGGATGGCTAATCGTAAAAGGATTTCAGTTTTAAGGCTGCGCTGTTTATTCGCCATCCGCACGCTCCAGTAGATAACCGAGTCCGCGCACCGTTCTGATCACCGCGCCATACGGTTCGATACGTTTGCGCAATCGGTGCACATAGATTTCAACGGCATTATCGGTCAGCGCGTCGCCGTCCACGGCCAAGCGTTGCGCAATGCGGTCTTTGCTGACGACTTTACCTGCCTGAATCAGCAGGATTTCCAGTACGCCGTATTCCCGCGCCGACAGGCTAATCGTCTGTCCGTCGACCAGGACTTGATGATTATGGGTATCCAGCACCAGGCGGCCGATCACTATATCGTTGCTAAAACCGCCGTAACAACGCCGAATCAGCGCGTGAACCCTGGCTTCCAATTCCCGGAGCTCAAAGGGTTTGGTCATATAGTCGTCAGCGCCCTGTTTGATGCCGTTGATCCGGTCGTTGAGGCCGTCTCGCGCGGTCAAGATCAAAATCGGCAACGGGATTTTCCGGCCGCGCAGTTTGCGCAACAGTTCCAACCCGTCCATATCCGGCAGCCCCAAATCCAGCACGATCACATCGAAGCCTTGCGCCAACAGCAATTGTTCTGCATAAGCGCCGGTCGTAGCGGAAGTCACCGAATAACCGCTATCGCTCAGGGTGTGCGTCAAGCCGTCAGCCAGGACGGCGTCGTCTTCTATCAATAAAATGTTCATGCGCTCAATATGTTACGAAAGATTCTGGGGATAAGATAATACCGGATTTTTCTCGTTTCGATCGTAAGGATGGTGTGCGGGGGTTGCCTGCAAGTTATGCAGTGTATCGCCAGTGGGCAAGCAAAGCTTGCACTCCTGATGTTATACGGCAAACGCCAATGTTATCGAGCGACTGGATGCTGCGAAAGGTTATTGAAAGGTTAAGGGGCTAGGATGATCATCATAAACGGTTGAATCTACCGTTTGCACTTCAAAATTCGGTTTTTAAAACTTCCTCACCCCAGCCCTCTCCAGCAGGAGAGGGAGCATGGATGCCGAATTTTGATGTGCGATGAGTATCACTATAATTGCACGGGGCCCTAGGCTTTTTTATGTTTTTATGGACACTGCGAAGCTTCATTTATCAATTGGAAAACGACCACTTTGGAACTAAAGGATTATTGATATGATACACAAACACGCTCAATATTATTTCCGCCATCTAAAAGACGACATTCCTGCCGGAATCGTGGTGTTCTTAGTCGCCCTGCCGTTGTGCCTGGGTATTGCACTGGCCTCAGGTGCGCCGTTATTTTCCGGGCTGATTGCGGGTTTAATAGGGGGACTGATTGTCTCCTGGCTGAGCGGCTCGCAACTTTGTGTTTCAGGCCCTGCCGCCGGCCTTACCGTAATCGTCTTCAAAGCCATTGAAACCCTCGGCAGCTTTCAGGCTTTGCTGGTTGCCTGCGTTTTAGCGGGCCTCATGCAACTCGCCTTGGGCTACCTGAGAGCCGGGATTATCGGGGCTTTTTTTCCTTCTGCGGTTATTGAAGGCATGCTCGCGGCCATCGGCTTAATTTTGATTATCAAGCAGGTTCCTCATGCCACCGGTTACCACGGCAGCTTTGAAGGCGACGAAAGCTATATGAAGGAAACGGCCCGTTCAAGCTTTATGGAATTGGTTGATGCGTTTGGCGGCATATCCCCAGGCTCGGTTATTATCAGCGGGGTAGCATTGCTGCTGTTGATCCTCTGGGGAACGCCGTGGTTTAAAAAACAAAAACTATTAAAACTGATTCCGGGACCGTTGATCGCGGTGCTTTGGGGGGTCGGCTATAACCTGCTCGCCACACAATTTGCACCGGCTTGGGCAGTCAGTGCGGAGCATCTGGTTAGTTTGCCGGTCTCGGAAAAAACCACTGATTTTTTCAACAATTTCATGTTCCCGGACTTTAGCTATCTTGCCAATCCGCAGGTTTATGTGGTCGCCGTAACGATTGCTATCATCGCCAGCTTGGAAACCCTGTTAAGTCTTGAGGCGACTGATAAACTTGACCCTTTAAAACGCATCGCGCCGACCAACCGGGAATTAAAAGCGCAAGGAGTCGGCAATATCATCAGCGGTCTGCTCGGCGGACTACCCATGACCGCCGTCATCGTGCGCAGTGCAGCCAATATCAACGCGGGCGGCCAAACCCGCATTGCCTGCTTCACTCACGGCCTGTTTTTGTTGCTGAGCATCATGTATTTGGCGTATTACCTGAACTACATCCCACTGGCTTGTTTATCGGCCATTTTGCTGCACACCGGTTATAAACTGGCCAACCCTGCCTTATTCAAAAAGTTTTACCAAAAAGGCATGAGCCAATTTCTGCCGTTTGCGATCACCGTGCTTGCCATTCTGGTAACCGATTTATTAAAAGGCATGGTTATCGGCATGGTTATCGGGCTGTTTTTTGTGATCAAAGCCAATTATTCCGCGGCGATTACCTTGATCCAGGACGGATCGCATTATGTGTTGTCGTTCAACAAAGACGTTTCTTTCCTGAACAAGGCGTTGCTGAGAAAATTCATCCTGCGCATTCAGGAAGACAGCAGCGTAATCGTTGATGCCAGCAAAGCCAAGTTTATCGATCATGACATTCTGGAAACGGTTGAGGACTTTCTGGCTGCGGCGCCGGATGACAACATTACGGTTGAAGTCATCGATTTATACGGCAAGGAAAACATCAAAAAACACGAGTCTTTAGTGGTGTTGAATGAACGGGTTAATTTATCCTGAAAAAGACATTCAGTTCGTGCGCTAGTGGCCGATAACCGTGGTATAAATGTTCATTTTCTTCTGACGAAAAAAATTGAACATTTGTAAAACCAGCACTCACGTTGATTAGGGGGAATGTCGATGGAAATTAACTCAGAACAACTGCCCGGCTACACGGCAAACGCAGCAAAACCAAGCAAACAGGTCGGTGCACCGTCCGATAC
>JBAQYH010000074.1:0-3726 GCA_049299935.1 Methylobacter sp.
GTGCCGGATACCCAAATCTACTGGACGGACGGCGTCGGCGTGCTGAATGGCGGCAAGACCGATGATAACGGGCTTTTGCATCTGTCTCATGCCAGTTCCGAGCGCAGTTATGTGCTGGGCGAGGATAAAAACGGCGGCGTCTTCGTGTCGGAAAACTTCTATTACGACAGCGAAATATACAACAGCAAGATGTATGCGTTTACGGACCGGCCGCTGTACCGTCCCGGCGATGCGGTTGATATAAAAATTGTCGGTCGGCATTTTAACAATGCGCGTGAATCGGTGCCGCCCAAGGCAGGGCCGATTGAGCTGACTATCGTCGATGCAGCCGGAGCGTCGCTGCAAACGCTAAAACTGGATTTCGATCCGTTGCACGGCGCCGATACCCGCTTTTTGCTGCCGCAAAATGCCGTCGCGGGTGGCTATGAAATCCGCTTCAGTTACGATAATCAACAGTATTCCAGCACTTTTCGGGTGGCCGAATATGTAAAGCCGCATTTCGAGATTTCGCTGAATTTGGACAAGACGGATTACCGGACCGGTGAGCCGGTGGAAGGCCAGTTGTTGCTGCTTTATCCTGACGGCAAACCGGTTAAGGCTGCGCATATCGATATCAGCCTGCGGGCACAACAGCTGTCGATGGTAGACAGCGAATTGCAATATCTGGGGCAATTTCCGGTCAAGCTGCAAACGATGAACCTGGTGACTGACGATCATGGCGCGGCGCATATGACGCTCCCTGCCGCCGAAAAACCCAGCCGTTATCTGTTGACGATTTTTGCCAGCGACGGCGCGGCGTTCAGGGTCAAGAACACCAGGGAAATCCTGATCGAGCGCGGCGCGATGCAATACCAGTTGAGTGCTCCGCAGCGTTTTAGCGCTTTCGGTACGCCGGTTACGTTCTACTACAGCGGTCAGGCCGATGCCGCTAACAAGCCGGTGTGTTACGAGTGGGTGCGTCTTGAAGATCAGAGCCGCGGCTCTGCTGATCTGACCAATTCTAGCGGACAATTTGTCGTGCAATTCGAGAAACCCGGCACTTATAACCTGAACCTGAAAGATCAGGCGGGCCTGATTGTCGCCGGCGCCAGCCATACCGTCAGCGGCCCTGACATGAAAGCCGCGGCGGGCAGCATCGAAATAATCATGGATAAGCCCGAGTACCAAGTCGGCGATACCGCGGTCGCGTTACTGACTTTTCCGGAGCCGGTGCAGGATGCGTTGCTGACCTTGGAGCGCGACAATGTCCACTCCACGGCGCTGCTGTCCAAGGGCGGCGATTGGCTGAAAATTACCCGCCTTAATGACACGCAGTATCAGCTGTCCATTCCCGTGCAAGCCGATTTTTCGCCAAATATCACCGTGTCTGCGCTGTATACCTTGCACGGCGATTACAGTTTCCAGAATGCCGGTATCAAGGTCGTGGTGCCGACCATAGCGGTCGAGATCAAAACCGACAAGGAGGTTTACAAACCCGGCGATACCGTCACCGTGGATCTGCAAACCCGGTTTGCCGATAAGCCGGTATCGGCGCAACTGACGGTCAGCGTCGTCGATGAAATGATTTATGTGTTGCAGCCGGAAATTGCGCCGGCTATCGATTATTTTTTCTATCATCCGCGAAGGAACAATGTGCGCACCGCGGCGAGTTTGTCTTTCATCAGTTATGACGTGGCTATTCCGCATTCGCAGGCAACGGCGCAGGGCAACCGCAATGATAGAAACGTTAAGCTGCTTGAACGGCCGCGCCGGGAAGATGTCGATACCGCAGCCTGGAAACCGGATTTGACGACCGACAAGGACGGCAAGGCGCAGTTCACCTTTATCGTGCCCGATTCCCTGACCCGCTGGCGCATCACCGCCAGGGCGATTAATGCGGAAGGCCATGTCGGCCAGCGCAAGGCCTATCTGCGTTCGGAGAAGGATCTGTACCTGAAATGGTCGGGGCCTACCCGTTTTCGTGCGGGCGACCGCCCCGCGCTCGGTTTGTTGGCCTTCAACCAGCAAAAGCAAAATATTACCGCAGACTGGTCCGTAGACCTTGAAGGGCAATCGCAGAGCAGGAGGGTGGAGTTGCGCCCCGGCATCAATTATCTGGCTTTGCCTGACGATGTTTCTTTTAAACCGGGGGAATTGGAAACCAGCCTGGAACTGGCAGGGGAGGAACAGGACAGCCTCAGCGTCACACTGGAGAGCAGTGCAGCGAACTGGCAGGATCTGCATACGGTCACGCTGGACATCACTCAGCGCAGTACCGCGCTGGCGTTGCCGGATGATGCAACAGCTATTGATTTACGCATCAACGACTCTGTCTCGGCTTTGTTTTACTCGGCGTTGGACGATTTGCTGGACTACCCGTACGGTTGCGTCGAGCAGACAGCTAGCCGCTTGCTGCCGTTGAGTCTTGCCTATCCGCAATTGCAGGAGGCGGCTCCGGGCATCCGCGAACGCCTGCAATTGATGATGAAGAACAGCCGTTTGCGCCTCGTGCAAATGGCCGGGCCTAACGCGGCGTTTACCTGGTGGGGCGACAGCTCCGGGGCCGATGCGTTCCTGACCGGATACGCTTATTACGCGGACTGGTATGCCGGCCGTGCGTTGGGGCTGAACATGCCTAAAGAACACTGGCAGCGGGTGCTGGATGTCTATGCAACAGAAGCCCCGCATACGCCGCTGCTGCAACGGGCATTGATCATCGATTTTGCCGAGCACATGCAATTGCCGGTGTCGACATTACTGCAAGGTTTGATGGACGATCTGGCAAAAGCCGGTGACGGCGATTCATCGATCAACGTCACAGAGGGTATGAGCGTTGTATTGGCCGCACCGGAATCGCCGTTCGGGCTTGCTGTGGCCCGCGTCATTACGGCTCGGCTCGCGCAGGCTAAAGGCATCGCGCAGCCCGAGGCGTTTACTACAGGTTTGCCGGCAGCACAGGCATTGCTGGATAGCAGCAGTCTGGTTTTTGCCGAAGCGGTGAAGTTGTACCGCCAGCCGCTGGACGCTGTGCGCAGCCGCGCGCTGTTTGCCCGCTTGTCGCCGGAGCAGGCGACGCTTGAGCGGGCTTTGGCGCTAACTTGGCTGCATGAAGCTGCCGCAAAGACGGAATCAGGTCAAGTTTATGCACCGCACGGCGAATGGCAACCGCGGCCAACTTCACTAGGCAACGCTCACTGGCAATGGCAGGGCGAGACGCCTCCCGCTGTATTGACTTTGACGGAAGACCCGAAACAGCCGCTGCATGCCGGCCTGAATTTCTCCAGTGCGAGTGCTCCTGTTGCGGGCAATGCGCCGGTTCAAATCACCCGCCATTTGCAGCAGCTCATGCCCGGCAGCGAAAGCCTGCATTTCCAGGGGCAGGATATTGCTGACGGCAAGGTCTCCAGCGATGCGCTGTACCTGGATGAAATTGTGCTGAAGAGTTCCGCCGACAAGCCGTTGCGCTACGGCCTGATCGAAGTGCCGCTGCCGCCCGGAGCGGATGTCGAGCGCACCACCTGGGGCATACAGTTGACGCCTTCCGGCAGCCAAAAGGCCGCGCCGCTGGAAAAAGCGCAGAATGAAACCGGACAGCTGCTCTATGCGGTGCCGGTCGACAACTTGACCGGCGAACTGCATATCCGCCATTTGCTGCGTTTTTCGCAGAAGGGGCAGTTCAATTTGCCGGCGGTGCGCTATCGCCATATGTATGACCCGGCAAAATCCGCGCTGGAGTCGCCGGTTGTT
>JBAQYH010000075.1:0-1938 GCA_049299935.1 Methylobacter sp.
ACCGGGTCGCCTTTTCTTTGGTTACTTTCTTTTGGCGAAGCAAAAGAAAGTAACTCGCCTTCGGGTGCGACAACCCGATTCAATCAAGTGTCGCGTTAGCGACTCCTTAATGTTAAAGCGGTCGAAACTCGACTAACTGCGTAACATCAGTTACTTAAAATATGCATCACCCTCTGCGCCAGTCATGATAACGAGCGACGCACCACAGCAAGCCCTTCGGCGCATGGTTACGCTTCCAAACCCCTGCCGCATATTTGTTGGCCTCGGCCAGGGTCGGATAAATATGGATAGTACCCAGCAGCTTGTTCAGGCCGATATTGTGTTTCATCGCCAACACGAATTCGGCGATCAAATCGCCGGCCTGTTCGCCGACGATGGTCACGCCAAGAACCCGGTCTTTACCCGGTGCGGTTAATACTTTGACGAAGCCGTGCGCCACGCCGTCGGCAATCGCCCTATCCAGATCGTCAAGATGATAGGTGCTGACTTCATAGGCAATACCCTTGGCTTTTGCATCCTGCTCATTAAGGCCGACCCTAGCCACTTCAGGATCGGTAAAAGTAGCCCACGGAATCACCGAGTAATCGGTACGAAATTTCATGAAACTTCCGAACAACGCATTCACCGCCGCATACCAGGCTTGATGGGCGGCGGTATGGGTAAACTGAAACGGGCCGCATACGTCGCCGCAGGCAAATATATTCGGGTAAGTGGCCTGTTGAAATTCATTGATTTCAATGGTGCGGCCGGTCGAGGTTTCAACGCCCAGCTGTTCAAGACCGTAACCCTGAATATTGGCAACCCGTCCGATAGCCAATAATACCTGATCGAAAGGAATACGCAGTTCTTTACCGTCATGCTCGGCAAGCAGGATTTTTTCACCGTTCTCGATAATAAATCCTTTGGCGGTATGCCCAACGAGCACATTAATGCCTTCCAGGCCAAACTTCGCCATCACGGCCTCGGAGACCTCGGCATCTTCCTTAATCAACAAGCGCGGCAGCATTTCGACTTGGGTAACCTGGCTGCCTAAACGGGCAAAACATTGCGCCAATTCGCAACCGATAGGCCCGCCGCCCAATACGATCAGCCGTTTGGGCAGTTCGCGCAACGCCCAAATAGTATCGGAGGTCAGATAACCGGTGTCCTCAAGGCCGGGAATCGGCGGGACTAATGGACGTGAACCCGCAGCAACAACGATGGAACGCGTAGTGATAATGCGGGACCCGTCTGCCGTTACTACCTGAACCTCCCAGGGTGAAATAATCAGGGCTTCGCCTTCGACGACCTCCACGCCAAGGTCTGTGTAACGTTGCACAGAATCGTGCGGCTCGACGGCTTTAATAACCGCCTGCACCCGGTTCATCACATCGGCGAAATCAACTTCGGCATCGGCTCTTTTGATGCCGTATTCGGCAGACCGGCGCATCTGGGCCAGCAACCTGGCGGAGCGGATTAAGGCCTTAGACGGTACGCAGCCGGTATTCAGGCAATCGCCGCCCATTTTGTGCTTTTCAATCAAGGTGACTTTGGCCTTGACCGCGGCGGCGATGTAAGCGGTGACCAAACCGCCTGAACCCGCCCCTATCACCACGATGTTACTGTCAAAACGCGCCGGTTTTATCCATTGCGCGTAGACCTTGTCCGCCTTGATGGCATCGACGACTTTATTGGCTAACAGCGGAAAAATACCCAGTAACGCAAAAGAGCCGATCAGGCCGGGCGACAAGATGCCCGATAATGACTCCAGCTTGCCCAGCTGGGTTCCCGCATTCACGTAAACCAACGTACCGGCCAACATACCCAGCTGACTGACCCAATAGAAAGTCTTTGTTTTCAGGGTTGTTAAGCCCATGACCAGATTAATCACAAAGAAGGGAAAAATCGGCACCAACCTCAGCGTAAAAAGATACAGCGCGCCGTCCCTGTCTATGCCTT
>JBAQYH010000076.1:0-6460 GCA_049299935.1 Methylobacter sp.
GTTGAAAGGATAAGGCATTCGCCACGAACGGCTGCATGCAGTCGTTCGTGGTTAATCGTTTATTTATAACACCTGTTTGCCTGAAACAACCCCACCATTTTCCACACGATTCCGGCCATTATGTTTAGCCCTGTACAAGGCGGAATCGGCGGTTTTAAGCAGATGATTGGCAACTTTGCCGTCCATTGATATAGATGTACTGTCCGGCACATAAGTTGATACGCCGATAGAGACGGTAACCGAGATGGAACTATCATTAAATGCAATGACCAGTGTCTGGATAGCTTTACGCACGCGTTCTGCAATTTCAAGGGCCCTGGATTCATCGACATTGGACAATAAAGCGACAAACTCTTCTCCGCCGTAACGGACAAATACGTCATTGTCTCTCATGTGTTTTTTTATGGCGGCAGCCACCAGGGACAAAACCTGATCGCCGCCCTGATGACCGTACTTGTCATTGACTGACTTAAAGAAATCTATATCAAAAAACTGGCAGGATAACGGTTCTGCATTGTGCTGGCAGCGGTTTAATTCTTCACCGATACGCTGTTCCAAGAAGCGTCTGTTATTAACGCCCGTTAACGCGTCGCTGTAACCGATCCGTCTTATCTCTTCCACATTAAGGTTATTTTCCAAACAAACACTGACAACAGAACTGAGGTGTTCAATAAAATCTGTAGCCATATTATCGGCAAATCTATCAAGCTGGTAACTGCCCAGATTTAAAGTCCCCATATATTTGCCCCGGCGAGTTAAGGGCGTAATAGCAACGCTGATGGGCTGTTTTTCAATGCGCGGGAAAAAGTCGGCGCACCGGGTGTCATCATAAGCGCCAATATAGGGTTGAAGGGCGGTTGATTTTAAAGGCTTATTACTGTCGAGCAGCATTAGTCCATTTTCTGAACTGCACGGGTACCCCTGATTGTTAAGCGTTTTTGCAATTTCGCCTGTTTCATCGAGCAGGCATAAGCTGACCACGTCAAGATCAAAATAACTTTTAGCTTCTTCAAGCAGGTGGTCAATGATGTCCGATAAGGAATTGAGCTTTAGCAGTTTTATTTCGAACGCCTGAAATTTCTGCAAAGTAGCGCTGTTTTGCTGAACGCGCTCAAACATGGTTTCTAAATGGCTTTGCAGCACAACTAAATCGGCGGTTAAATCTTCTTCCAAGTTATTCTCTGAATAATTAAGACAGTCACGTAAGCGTAGCAGCTTCCTGAAAAAAAACTCAGTCATCATGTGTTTTACTGCACAGATCCCTGAGATTTGTGGCGTTGTTCGCCCCTACCTACCCGCTTCTTCGATTATGCTGACCTGTTTTTTTGGGACATTCTCTACCGATTTATACGCACGACTTAATGTCAGCCAACTGTATGCTCCTGGCATATTTTCTCGCTGTCGCTTTGGCTAAGCTGCTCTTTGGTCAAGTTGCAAACAAAGCCATCCGGCGTTGTGGTGAAATATTTACACGTTTTACACAGTCCAAATGATTGGGATTTATTGGCTTTTTGCAGCGCGGTTAGCGCATTAACAAAAATGTTTTCCTGGCTTTCGTTTTCGTTAAAGATTGCCGAGGCTTGGCTGTATAAATCTGTCGGGCGGGCTTTATTCAAGATAGCGTCGCCTTCCATCAAAAGGCTAAGATGCACCATGCGCCGGTCATTTACATCGGCTGTTTTTTTTATATAACCTTTTTTTTCCAACAACAGCAAAGTTTGGGAAACGGTGCCGCGGGTCATGCCTAAATAATTGGTGAGCGCAGCCGGCGTGTCGCTGTAGCGGTTGCAGCGGGACAAGTAATCCATGACCTGCAAATGGACGGGCTGCAAGCCTAATTCCGTACATTTTTTACGTTCTTCAGACCGGATCAGCGCCGACATCCGCTCGATCAAATCAAATACATCAACTTTTTCCATAGAGCCTGTAAACATTTATTAATGTTGACAAAAAACAATATTCTAGCATATTTAATTAGGTATCGAATCGATATTGTTATAATGCAGGTAAATTTTTAATCAGTTCTTCCGGCGGCTAAATAGGCTATCGCAACGGCAGGGGCGCAGTCGGCAGCCGTCATATCCGACTGAATTGCGGCTACCGGGAATAGATCGGAAAAATCCAGGTACGGACGATCTAAATTCAATGCAATCTGTTTAACCAAAAAGCGCCCTACTCCGGCCCCGATCAATGGACTGCTTGGCGGAAGTTCATGTTGGGATAGCCGGGTTTCACAGCCGCGTTGTATTTGTTGTATTTGTTGGGCGCGGATGTTTTCGGCGAATTGCTGCCAACGCGGCAGTTCATCGGGATAAAAATCACAGCCTATCATGCGCGATAACCGTCTGGCGCTGGCTAAGGCTGTTTTTTCCGCACCATCGGCTGTGTCGGTTTGATCATGCGCATCGTTGAGTTGGCCGGTAACGCGATAGACATCGGCCATGGTCGCAAAATACTCGGCCATCAGGCCGATTTTTTTATCTTGATCCAGCGCTGTTTGGGTAACGGCCATCACGGCGGTTCTGACAATACCGGTATAAATCAACTCTTCAGATATTAAACGTTGATAATCGGTATAGCCTTCTGCCAGCACTTGTCCGTCATTGAGCAGAAGTATATCCGTGGTGGTGCTGCCACAATCGACAAAAAGCCCGTTATCCAACTTTTGCGCGGCAAATAGGGCACTGGCCAGCCAGTTGGCAGAGGCGATGGACAGATAATGTTCTGCTTTAATTTCCGAGGATTTCAGCAAGCCTTGCCGGCCAGCAAAAATCAGCAATTCGGCTCCCGGCAACAATTCGGTCATGGTTTGAATGATTTGCCTAACGCCATGATCCCGATTATCAAACAAATCGACCAACTCGCCGGTCATGGTAACTGCATGCCGACAATTTGAGTCCGCCAATTCCTGCATAATGGCATTTACAGCTTGTTGCAGTTGAATTAGCCCTTTCCATAATGGGCACGGTTGCTGATAAACGGCAACAATCTCACCGGCGCTGATTACTGCGGCTTTGACATGAGCACCGCCTATATCCCAACCGACAATATTAGTTTGCATGGGTTTCCTGTTTTGTTCGAACGGTAACGGCTCTGTTCCAATCCGGGATGAGTATCGGCTCGCCATGCAGTAACTGCAAAACAGCTTCGGCAACATTGATGCCCAAAGCATCGTATATGCCAACAAACGAAGTGGTCAGGCGGGGATTTATTTCAAGCACCCATGTTTGTTCGGCGGTTTCTATCAAATCGATACCGGCATACCCCCACAATTCAGGCAAAGCGCAGGCTATTTGGTCGATCAATTGCCGGTACGCGCCTAAGTCCTCCGGGTGATGATTCACCACGATGTCTGCCAAGTGGTATTGGCGGTCGATGTACTCGAAGCGCTGCAAATTGACACACACTAGCCAGCCCCGGCCTTGCCTGAATAAACATGACAAGCTGGTTTTTGCGCCTTGAAGATGCGGCTGAATGATATAGTGTTTTTTTCGCGCAGCCATCTGCTCAAAGTCTTGCCGGTTGGCAATGACGTAACTGTCTGCACAGCCCACACCATCAACCGGTTTAACCATCCATTCGCCAGCAGAATATTCATTATCAAGCATGCGGGTTGGAACGGCAGCGATATGGCGCCGATTGAGCAGTTCGTAAGTCTTGAGTTTATTACCGGCAATGGCAACAGCCGTTGCCGGCGATGTCAGCAACACCTTGCCCACTGATTCGACCGTCTGGCACAAGGTTTGTAAGATACCGTCAAATTCCGGCGCTATCGGCCAGACCAAATCGCATTGCTTAACCAATCGAGCAAATTCTTCGGCAATATCTTGCTCCGGCTTGATGATGACGGTATTTATGCCGGTCATGCTTATTGAATCGCTAAGCCGCCAGTCGAGCATGACGATTATTTCCAGGGTGTTTAATCCGGCCAAGTTATCGAGCAATGCATTAAGCATCAAACTCCCTTCGCCAGCCAGGGAATCCGGCAACGCCTGCTTATTAAAGCCGCCACCAGTGATATACTCAAACACCAGAATTTTCACAATACTCGATAAAAGCTATAAAATGGACGTGATATTGTATCACCCGCAAACCACGCTTTTATGAAAATAATTCCGGTAATAGATTTAAAAGACGGTGTCGTAGTCCACGCCCGGCAAGGCAATCGGCAGCATTATCAGCCTATTAACACTGACCTGTGCAAGTCGTCCGATATTTTTCAGGTTATTGGGGCATTCCTGGGCATTTATGAGTTCGATACCTTCTATATTGCAGACCTTAATGCGATTACCGGTCCGGGTGACCATAATCATTTAATAACCGGCGTACTGACTCGTTTCCCACAAATAACATTCTGGGTGGACAAAGGTTATCAAAAATACGACCGGGAAACGCAGCATCCCGCTAATTACCTGCCCGTATTGGGGAGTGAATCCTATCGAAATGAAACCATTTCAGAAATCAAAGCCTATAAAAACGACTTTATTCTGTCGCTGGATTATTCAAACTCAGGTGCTTTGGGCGCGGACAGTCTTTTTTCCGACCCAACTTTTTGGCCGAAAAACATCATCATCATGACGTTGGAACGCGTAGGCAGCCATGCTGGCCCCGACCTGGACAAGTTAACTGAGTTTTGCAGGCAATACCCGGACAAAAACTTCATTGCCGCAGGCGGTATAAGGAATAAACAGGATTGTATGCTTTTGAGTGAGGCAGGAATTCATCAAGCGCTGGTTGCCAGTGCTTTGCACTCCGGAACTATTAAAGCAGAAGATATTAGAAGATGGTAGGCGGAAAACACCTAACCATCCTTGCAGGCAAAAAAATACCCCGTTAAACCGGGGTATTTTTAGCATTCCTGATAACTAAATAAAACTTAGTTAGCAGCGAATGGATGTACAGCAGTACCTTTAGCTGCAACAACTTCAGCAGCAGTAGGAGTACCGGCAACAGCACGTTTCAGAGCTTCTTTAGTAGCTTCGTAGTTGTATTGTTGGATTTTAGCATCGTCTTCTGCAGCCCAGTGAATGAATACACCAACTGATACGAATAAATCATCAGCTTCAGCAGCAGGGATTGTGCCGTCTTCTACACAATCAGCAACAGCCATAGCAACACCGCGTTGTGCTGGGCCAAACATTTGAACAGCTTGTTTTGCGCCTTTGATTGTTACTTTGTTGAACATAACAGTAGATGGTTTAACCATCAAGTTAGGTGCAACAACAGCCAACAAGCTTGAAAAGCCGTCTTTGTTGTTTGTTAAGCAGTTTGCGAATGCAGTTTCAGCAGCTGAACCACGTGGTCCAACCATCAAATCGATGTGAGCAACTTCGTTGCCTTCACCAACCAAAGATTCGCCAACGCATAATTTATTGATTTTAGCCATGCTTAATTTCCCCTGTGAAAAAAATGAAAAGATTGAATCTACTATCGACATTATTAATGTCCCCTTATTTGTTTTTAACAAATTCCATTTGAAGCCCTATTAGTAACAGTATTGTCACTGATTAAGATCCTCTAAAAATGCCGTGAATACTGTCGCCACAATCATGTCAGCGGTCGTACCCGGATTTATATCATATAGCTTAAGCTCCTGATCCAGACAAAAAAGCAACGGCTTTATTTGTTCAGGATTATCAGTTTTGGACAGCTCCTCACTGAGCCGAGCCATTCTGCTAGCTACCATCTCAGAGTACTGATCTCCGTATTTCCTTTCGATATGACTGTCGGGAAATTGACTCAGCGTATCGGCATACACCGCCACCGCAGCCCAATTCCGGTCACCCCATCGATTAAGTTCAATATTATACCTTAAAAGTAGGAAATTAAAAATATCTTGATAATCAGTTGCGTATTGGAGCGCGATACGATCTTTCCCGCTGGCTATTTTCATCGCCTCAAGCAAGGTAACCGACGCTTTTTCATGGACATCCTGCTGATCAGAGCCGCCCAAACCGCCCGGCGACGCTAAAGTTATAGCCTTAAAAACCCAATCGGCATCCTCTATCGTTGACTCTCTAATGACCTTGCTTACCGCCTGCCTTAACGTGAATCCCGGATTTTTGTGGCTGATTGCCTGAATCAATGGCGCACACAGCAAAATAATACCCAGATTGGTGTTGCAGCCTACCGCCTCACGCGTGGCCTTGACGGAATAATAGATTTTTTCGCCTAGGGAATAATCCGGATTGCAAATAGGCTCCGCGCTGACCTTGGCGCTGGTTATAAAATCGGCCACGGTCATGTCGTGCCCATCCGCATAAACGCTGACATTGCCGGGCTTAAATGCCTGTACGTCAACCGCGCAGGCTTGCCGGTAGAGCTCGCCGAGTTGCTTTGGCGAAATCATCAGGCAGCGGCAGTTTGTTTGTGCATCTTGCGGGTGATTAAATCGTCCGCCATCAGCCCGGCAATATTCACGTCGCAAACGCTTTCCAGTCCTTTCCATGCCGGTATGCTG
>JBAQYH010000077.1:0-3783 GCA_049299935.1 Methylobacter sp.
GGCTGGGGCATGGTGTTTCTAGGAGGCTTAGTATTTTTCGAGCATCAAGGCTTTGTTTACATAGAGACAAACATCACGCTCGATGCGCCCGCCGTTGAAATAGTGAGCAGCGAATACGCCGCCGCAAAAACAGCTTATCAACAGGGAGAGCAAGCATGACCACAAACCCACTCGCAACCCAAATCGGCGGCAGCCATTTCCAAAACATGGCTATAGAACCGTATGAATATATCCACCAAAACAACCTGGGCTTTTTAGCCGGCTGCATCATCGAGCGCCTTTGCCGCTTCGACCAGCCGACCGGCAAAGGCCTGGACGATTTACGCGAGATCAGCCGCGAACTCGACATTTTAATAGACCAAAACCAAAAAGGTTTTATAGAAAATCGGCAGAAAATCCATACTTGCGTTGGCGCATTTTGTGATGCCAACGGCCTGAGCGATGACAAACGAGTGATGATCGAACTGGTGGCGTATTACCGGCTCAACAACGGCGTCGCCGACCTCTACCAAGCCAAAGACCTGTGCCGAGACATCTTGGAGCGTCACCATGTGCAACATCCCTTTAAGTAACAAAGGCTGGCTGCGCCAATATTGGCCGCAGCACAGCACCGGCCAACTGGAACGCTTCATCAGCCAAGTAGTAAACCGGCTGAACTACGTCCAAGAACCGACCGAACAACAAATAGCCGAAGTACGCTGGGCAGCCTACAGCGACATCAAAGGAGCGGCCAAATGACCGCCTACTACAACGAAAACGACCCAAAAGCCGCCGCCTGGCTAAAACAACTCATCAAAAACGGCGACATAGCCCCCGGAGAAGTAGATGACAGAAGCATTATCGACGTCCAACCGTCAGACCTCAACGGCTTTAGCCAATGCCACTTCTTTGCCGGAATCGGCGGCTGGTCGCTTGCCTTGCGCCTTGCCGGAATCCCAGACGATTACCCCGTCTGGACCGGCAGTTGTCCATGCCCGCCCTTCTCCGTTGCCGGCAAAAAAAAGAACTGTCCTGAATGCCAAAGCGCAAGCCTACTTCCTCATCCTTACATCACCGGCGTATTTGCCTGCTGTGTCTGCGGGCACCAATGGCAGGCTGACCAGAGACATCTTTGGCCGGAATTTCATCGGCTCATCCAAGAGTGCGGCCCTGCAATCGTCTTTGGGGAACAAGTTGCCGGAGCGGATGGCGAAATATGGCTCACTGGTGTACGTGCAACGCTGGAAATACTCGGCTATGGCGTTGGGGCCGTCAATCTTGGCGCACACAGCGTCGGCGCGTACCACCAAAGACAACGCCTGTATTGGCTGGCCCACAGCGACGCAATCGGATGCGACAGCGGGCGCACGTCCGCCGGACGCAAAACGGGGCAACTGTCCGGGATTAGTCGCAGCGGCGAATATGGCCTCATGGCCGACGGCCCGCGCGAACGATGCGAACGGGGACAAAATACCGCCGAACCGGCAGGGCGGCTTTGCTTTGAAACAAACGGTGCAATTTGCTGCATGGCCCACGCCGATGGCGGGAACGCCTGCACAGAACGGCAACAATCCAGCAGGAAACAACGATTACAGCCGGAAAACAGTACAACTATGCAGTTGGTCCACACCGGCAGCCCGAGATTACCGCACGGCGAATTTAAAACCGTATGCGGAGCGTGGCGACAAGACCAAAGGCGAACAGCTCTGCAATCAAGTAGTCCATCAACTGAACTTCACTTATTGGAATTCCCCAACAGTACGGGATGCCAGGAACAGTTGCGGCAACATGACCAACCCGCGCGACCTGCCGCGGCAAGCGGCATTGAGCAACACCCAACCGCCTGGGCCCATGCCGATGAGAATCACCTCGACTGGCGAACTGCTGACTGGATCTACTGCCGGGACGATAAGTGGCGGCCAATTGAACCCGGCACATTCCCGTTGGTTAATGGGCTACCCAAAGGCATGGTGTATAGCGGCGATCCAAGCGCACCGATCGATGCCGACCAAACGGCGGAAGCGCGTGTCATGAGACTGCGCGGCTACGGCAACGCCATCCATCCTCATCTTGCTGCCGAATTTATTAGCACATCAATGGAATCAATCATGGAGTTACAAGCAAGAGGCGCATGCGCATGACCGCCAAAAAACTCCCCCCATTCGGCAAAGAACTAAACGCCCGGCTAAGATTCGGAAACCATCCATTCCTAGTCTATGTCTGCATTGGCGTAGATGCCTGGACCACAGCAAAAAAATGCCAGCAAATCCAGGATAACGCCGCACTCGTCCTACCCGCTGGCGAAGCGCCTGAAAAATTTACTTGGCCGGTACGGAATTGCCGATGCGTTATCGAATGGAGCACTGGGCCAAAAGCCGACTTAATCGTCAGACTAATCCAGTGCCTGATATTTGAATCGGCCAATACCGTAATCGTTTGGCCAACCTTTGTAGACCATTCCAAACCATCGCATTTATACGACGTGAACGACAGAACCTGGCATCGGGTTCGTGAGGAAATAAGAACATACGACAATAATGGAACCAATAATGTCTACTGAATTTTTACCCGACACCTTGCCGGCAACAAAAAAACAGCTTCCGCCCAGCGCCGAGCATACCGCCGAAACCTATCTTGAAAACTGCGGATTTGATCTTACCAAGCTAAACGGCTGGTACGACCAAGGCAACTACGGACACCCGCGCGGCAACCGAGGCACAAACACAGTCCGTTTTTTCCTGGACGAATCACGGCAACTTATGTGGGAACGCCTGATCGATCCCGTCACAATTAGCATCGAAGGAAAGCGCGAAACCGTTGACCAAAACGCACAAGGACTATTCGACGGCTTATGGTGGCAACCGCCAGGACTGGAAATCAACGAAGAAGACAGAGTGTTTTTGTGCACCGGAATTTTTGACGCCATAGCATTCAATCACAATGGCCACAAAGCCGTTGCCATCATGTCGCACAAAAACTTCCCGACTGAATCAATCGAACAGCACTTAGGTAAAAACGTCAAATGGCGGCTTGCCATCGGTAACGACAAAAATGCACGCTACGCATTAAGACAACACGCCAAACGCCTGCAAGAAATGGAAGAACTTGTCGGAGCGGTACTGTCCAGCGAATTTGACGAAAATATCGGCTGGGATCACCTGTATAAAACCGGGAAATTGACTGCCGAAGACATGACGCGGTACCGGTATTTTGGCAAACTGGAATTAGCAAAAAATGCCTACGATAAAGCTCGCGTCATTTGGGACAACAACCAGAAAAAACGGTTTTTCGTATTCACCTTCATCAACAGCACCTATTCATTCAACATCAATCCGGACGAATATGACAAGGCCCATAAGTTGGCACATGAACGTGACCCTTTGACAGCCGATCAACTAGCCTTTGACCACGCTAGCAAAATCGATGAAATCGCCACATTCAGAATGGAATTCTTATATTTCCAAAAACCTGAAAATGGCGAAGACGGACAGTATTTTTTTCGGCTGAATTTCAGCAATAAAGCCGATGAAGAGCAAATTGCGCTGGGCGGGAATATACTGGCTGGCGCTGGCGACTTTAAAAAAGTGGTTGGCCTAAAAAATCCATCGGCATTATATAAAGGCAAAACGGAGCATCTCGATTTCCTGCGCCAGAATTGGATGAAACACATTCCAAAAATAGTCTCTACATTAGACTTCATGGGCTATGACCGCAACACAGGCGCCTATGTGTACAAAGATTACGCCGTACAAGACGGAAAATTAATCGAACTTAACAAAGAGTCGTTTTTCGAACTCAAAAAAA
>JBAQYH010000078.1:0-4982 GCA_049299935.1 Methylobacter sp.
ATGTCGCACCGTATCGATCGAAGTGGGCATGCAAAACAGCGGACTGGGCGCGTCGCTGGCTAAAACGCATTTTGCCGACATGGCGATGGCTCCGGTCCCCGCCGCGATTTCGGCGGTATTCCATTGCCTGATCGGCAGCGCGCTGGCTGGCATTTGGGGCAGAAGAAAGTAACCATGCTGTCGCCTAGCGTCGCTTACTTTATATGATTAATAGAACGCGGATGACGCGGGTTGCACGGATTTAAACGGATTTTTAAAAACCGGCCATGTATCTTGCGCTTTTAAATCAGTGTTTATCGGTTTAATCCGCGTCATCCGTGTTCCATTTTTCTATAAGCTAAATGGTTACGATTTTTCGTGGATCAAGGTTTCTTAACCACCTCATCCCGCAACACATCGAACGCATTGAATGCAATAGCCAGGCTGAGTTTCAAGTTGATGATGCCGGCAACGGTAGTGCTGGTGAAAATGCAGATCATGATGGCGATTTGATATTTCACGGCCAGCCAAGGTTCGCTGCCTCCCAGGATTTGCCCGGTCATCATGCCGGGCAGGGATACCAGTCCCATCGTAGCCATGCCGGCGATAGTCGGATTAATCGCGGCTTTGACGGCCTCCCGAAAGTACGGACGCACGGCTTCCCAGCGAGTCGCGCCGAGCATCAAAAAGGTCGTGTATTCGTTTTCGTTTTTTCGTAGCGCCGAATAGAAGCGCTCCAGCGCAATAACGTTCCCTTGCAGGCAGTTGCCCAGGATCATGCCCGCCAACGGCACGATATAGCGGGCATCGTAAAAGTGAGCCGGCTGGATGACCAGAATCACCAGATAGGCCGTGGAGAGCAGTATGCTGGATGCAATCGCGACAAAAGTAGCCAGCATAAAATAACGCGCTTTCAGCCCGGCGCGGCGCAGAATGCTTAAATCGGCGACCAACAGCATTACCAAAATCCATAAGCCGTTGAGCCAGGGATTGTTGAGATCGAACAGCGCTTTCAGATAAATACCGACCAGCGCCAGCTGGATGCTCATGCGCAGGATGCCGACGCCAATATCCCGGCTCAAGCGCAGGCCGATCAGCCGGAGCAGCAGCCACGGCAGCAAACAGAGGCCGTAAAGCAGCGCCATCTGCGGCAGCTTAATATCAAGAGTTTCCATGACGCCTTACCTGAGTCAATCGACCCGCTTCAAGTTCATAAACACTGCCGCAACGCTCCATCCACTCGGGATCGTGAGCGACCGAAAGCACGGTCAGCTGCGGATCGGAGAACACATCGAATACCGCTTGTTTGCTTTCCGCGTCCAGTGCGCTGGTCACCTCGTCGAGCAGATACAGTTTTTTGCCCAACAGCAGCCCGCGAGCCAGCGCAATCCGCTGTTTTTCGCCGCCCGAAATGCGGCTGCTGTTCCGGTTTAAAATGTCCTCAGGCAGTTGCAGCCGTTGCAACACCTCAAGCAATTGAGCGTGGGTTGGCCGATGGTCGCGATGCGTTTTAAATTGAAACGGCAGTAGCAGGGCTTCCCGCACGTTTTCAGCACCCAATATCGGCTCTTGTCCGATGTAAGCCGTGCAGCTACGGATGAACTGAACGGATTCCGGCGTTAGCGGTTGTTCCTGAAAATAAACCGTGCCTGATTTTAGCGGATGCAGTCCCAACAAAGTTCTCAGCACACTGCTTTTACCGGAGCCGGATTTGCCGCATAACACCGCTTTCTCGCCGGCGAACAGCGCAAAGCTGATGCCGGATAGAATCGTTTTGTCGTGGGCAGTGACCGATACTTGATCGAATCGAATGATGGGTAGCATATAAGTTGAAGGAAGCTATTCAATAGTTGGCAGGATAGCACAGGGATACCCAAAGTAGGCGATTCTAGGCGACGCAGGAGTAGTTCCCCGAGCAAAACACGTCATCGACGACAGCCAAATTGTATTTTAATTATCGTTCCCAAGGGCTATGCTCAGAAACATGCCGATATGCAGACCTTCCAGGTTTTAAAAACCTGGAAGGTCTAACTGGCAACGTTCTGAGCGGGCGAGACGTTGCAGGGTGCCGGAATAAGCCGGTTCGAGCGACAGCGAGAATTGGCGTTGTCTACATGGATGTAGGTAAGGGGCGTGAGCACGACTGCATGAATGCAGGAGGTAGAGCAACGCAGGAGCAGTTGCCGAGGAGCGGAAGCTTTTCCGGCAAACACCTAAATTTGTGTAATTTTGTGTATAATTAAAACATGAACAGCAAAGACGTGATCAAGCGGTTAGCTCAAGAAGGCTGGATGAATGTGGGCGGTAAAGGCGACCACATCAAATTCAAGCATCCGGATAAGCAAGGTCATGTGGTCGTGCCGCATCCGCGTAAAGACGTGGCATTAGGCACATTAAGAAATATTTACCGGCAAGCCGGTTGGGAGTGGCAATAATGTTGTATTCAGTCTATGTGCATTTGGGAGACGATAAACACGCGCATGGCGTGACCATTCCCGATTTTCCGGGGTGCTTCTCTGCGGCGGATGATTGGGACTCGTTGCCGGCTAACATTCAGGAAGCCATTGAATTGTATTGCGAAGGGGAAGATATGGAAATCCCTGTGCCGACCCCATTGGAACAATTGGTATCCCGCCCGGAATATGAAGGCGGAGCATGGCTGCTGGTGGATGTCGATGTTTCGAGGTTATCAACCAAGCCGGTACGCATCAATATTTCCTTGCCGGAAAATTTAGTGCAAGACATTGATCGTTATGCCAAGTTGCATCACTTGACCCGCTCCGGGTTTTTGGCGCGTGCGGCGCTGGCGGAAATACAAAAGGGGAGTGTGGCGTGATTTATGGTTGTTGCTTGATATACAAGGTCAGGCATGCTGTATATGCCTGACATTCTCCTATTTTAATAGGAGGGCGGATTTTGGATTTGCCTATCGTTGTTTCATCATCGGATGCCTTAATATCAGACAACGAAAAGAAGTTGCCCAACCTTGTATGTGTACTTGCAAGACCTGACCCTCTGCTTGGTGGGCTGTTGCGCGTGGGTATGAAAAGTATGTGCTCATTCCACCGGGCTTTAAAGCTTATGCAAAACATTCATCCCTTCTAACACAAGTTCACCTAATTCGACAGCTTGAGAGAATTCAATAGGAGCATCACTATAAATTGCGGCCACCCCTGCGACTTCTTCTGGACGGATACGGTATCCAAGCTTTGGGTTATCTAACTGAGCTTTGAAATGTTCTTCGGCTTTTTTGTTTTTATTTTTTCTCTTATTGAGATTAATTACATGTGTTTGCCACTTTTTATCATCTTCACGGAATTGCCAAGTATTTTTATTAATTAGATTTAACTGGGCTTGATGAAATACCCATAGGACAAATGTGGAACAGGTAAACCCTTCGTAAGAGGATTTAATAATCAGATTCCCTGACGCATCAAAAGGCTCAGCGTCATAGTCGCTAACACTATAAGGAAGTTTACCGTTGTTAACAGACCAAATTGTTTCCAGCCAGTCAGCTACATTATCTAATACTGTGGGATCAATGTTTTCGCATGGGATCCAACAATAATCTGAGTTTGGGTCAACTTTTGTGAGAGTATCAGTTAAAAGCCATCCCATGTGCATTAATTGTATAGTCCCGTTATCTTGTCGGTAAAGTAATCCTAAGTGTTTGAATTTTGAATTATTAGTAACATCTTTTCCGCCAATTGCAATTGCTAATGATTGAATATTCTTAAATGAATCAAATGCTGGTGATTTTACTTTTGGTGATGGCAATATTCACTCCTTAATTCCAACTAGGATTTTTTTAGCATTTTCATCTTTTTCTGTTAGGGCATTGATTGCTTTACGATAGGCATAGGGCCACGCAGGTAAGTGGCTCTTTGCCCTGGCGGTAAATCTAATTAGCCCGGCAATTGACCATTTGCTTAATTCATCAAACTCAATATCTCTTAACAAAAGATTAACTGCTACTAGATTAGATTCAACGAAGTTTTCTTCAATGTATCTTAAGATGACCTTAGATGCTTCGCGATGTTGTTTTGATCTTTCTAGTCCATAGATTTTCTTTAGAGATTCATCTAGTCGTTGAGTTATGTTTTTTATTGGAGAGTCTAGTTCATTTTGCTTAATCAATGTTGCATTAAGTACATGAGAATCTATCACTCGTGTTTGACTTACTAATGGAAAAACAAGGTAATAATATGGAGAAATCGCACTTAATGATGAATTGTTAGTGTAATTTGAACAAATTAAATGTAACGACGTCTCCGCTTCATAAGACACAACGCTCGAACAGAGCTGCCTAATTTGCGATAAATCTGCTTTTAGCTGCTCTGTTGTTTCGTTTATTTTCCATGCGCCTGTGACTGGATATGATGATTTCCGAGACTCTTCGATACTATCTGGAAAATAGTGATTCAAAGCATCAGTATAAATATGTTGGCTATTGACGTTCATTGGGTTACGCCATCTTGGGTATACCGGTGGGCAATAGTTTTCAGCTCATTAAATACATCAAGTATCTCTCTAGTAGTAAAGACTTCTTGATGTTCATGAGATGTATTAATATCAAGCTCGAGCCGACAAAAGTATCGTTCTTGTATAATGTTTGCTCCTGATAATTCTAGGAGGGCCGTATTTTTTCTAATAGCATTCCATTTCGATACTTGGTTAATTTTTAGCCCTTCTTTTTGCATTGAAGCCGACATGTTATTTACTTGAAATAAAAAATCAGACCAATTATCTACATTAAATTCAATGCATGGCAAATAGTGTGCAAGAGTTTCATAGCTTGACTTACGGTTTGAGGTCTCTTGATTAAGAATCACTCCATATCCAATACGATTTAAAGTTGGACACTCTCTCTTAATCCATTGTTCAAATATTTCAGTAATCTCTGATATTTTTGTATATTCTCCAATGAAATCAGAGTTAGGAGGAAAGATCACTTGTGGGTATGCTACCAAATCAATTTTAAATGGTGCTGCTATATTGTAGAT
>JBAQYH010000079.1:0-2160 GCA_049299935.1 Methylobacter sp.
GCGCTGTCCCTATCCATGTTCGGCTTTTATAATCTGGAGCTACCCAAATCATTTCAGGTCAAACTGCACAATTCCAGCGAAATACATCGCGACGGCTCGCTGTTGGGTGCTGCGATCATGGGCGCGCTGTCTTCGCTGATCGTCGGCCCCTGTGTTGCCGCGCCGCTCGCAGGTGCGCTGATTTTTATCGGCCAGACCGGCGATGCGGTGTTAGGCGGCAGCGCCTTGTTTGCCTTAGGCTTAGGCATGGGCGTACCGTTGCTGCTGCTGGGCGCATCCGCCGGAAAACTGCTGCCCAAAGCCGGAAACTGGCTTAATTCCACCAAGGCCGTGTTCGGCGTTATCATGCTGGCGGTCGCGGTGTGGATGCTCAGCCGCATTTTACCGGGCAACGTGATCATGATGCTGTGGGCGGTGCTGCTGATATTTCCGGCCATTTACCTCAGCGCCGTCGACCCCTTGCCGGAAAACAGCTCCGGCTGGCGCAAATTGTGGAAAGGCTTAGGCCTGATGATGCTGGCTTACGGCCTGTTATTGTTGATCGGCTTTAGCCTCGGCAACAGCAATCCGTTAAAACCGCTGCAAGGGCTCGGCCTCAGTACGGCCCAAGCCGCAGAACCGGGCATGGTTTTTGAAAGAGTCCCATCAGCCGCGCTGGAAGCCCGGATCAACCAAGCCGCAGCCAACCATCAACCGGTGATGCTGGATTTTTACGCCGACTGGTGTATCTCGTGCAAGGAAATGGAAGCGTATACCTTTGCCGACCCGCGCGTTAAACAGGCGCTAAAGGGCCATGTGTTGCTGCAAGTCGATGTGACTGAAAATTCCGATGCCGATAAAGCCCTGCTGGCAAAATTCGACCTGATCGGCCCTCCGGCCATTTTGTTTTTCGGTTTGGACCGTCAGGAACAAACCGCCGACCGGGTCATCGGTTACCAGGATGCCGAAACCTTTATTAAATCGCTGCAACGGGCCAAATCATGAAACAAACCGCCCTGATTATTATTGCCGCGATTATCGCCCTGGGGTTTGGCTTGACCGCCCGGCATTTTTTCCCGCCCGCAGAAAAAAGCGGCACTAGCGCCACCGCCTTACCGGGGTTTAACCTGCCCGACCTTTCCGGTCGGGAGCATAACATTTCCGAATGGCAGGGCAAGCTATTGGTGATCAATTTCTGGGCAACCTGGTGCCCGCCCTGCCGCAAAGAGATCCCCGATTTTATCGCCTTGCAGGAGCAATATAAGGCCCAAGGTCTCCAGTTTATCGGCATCGCCGTAGAAGACAAGGAGCCGGTCGCCGAATACATTGCGACAACCAAAATCAATTATCCGATTTTATTGGGCGGCGATAACGGCATCGCCCTGGCTCAGCAGCTGGGTAACAGTGTCGGTGCGGTTCCCTATACCCTTATTGTCGACCGGCAGGGGCAAATCGTATACCAGCATCCGGGAGAGCTTTCCAAAGAGCAAATTGTGGCCGTTATTACGCCGTTGCTGAACTAACGCCATCCAGCCGATTATCCTAAACCGGTCACGCCGGAACCCAAATTAAAAGCTTTATTTACCACGAAGACACGAAGAACACGAAGGAATAAAACTTCGTATTCTTCGTGGCGATGTAAGGGTGACCGCCGGTCGCCCTTTATGCCCTGAGTGCTGCAACGCCCATTTGTACAATGCACTGTTAAATCTGAGTGCGTATACTTCCACTGATTTTTCTTCGAATTATTCACGGCTTCTTTTTATCCGTGAATAGCCCCCCGTTCGGGCAGCAATTGCCAAACGTAGCGTAGTCGTACAACTTTTTTTCAGGTTTTCTGAGAGTCTCCCCCTATTTTCTCCATTCTGATGCCTCAAAAAACTTAAGGCGCTGAAGGTGAGTTGTGCGTTTGTTTCGGCGGTAATGATAAAAGCGGTATTAACGCTTAAAGCAATTCAAGCGATTAAAACGATAAAAACGATTGACAGAAACGATGGAAACGATATAATTTTTCTCAGGGTCTTCGACTGGCTTTGGCCGTATCGGCTGTTTATGACTCAATATTGTTAATCAAGGACACTGAGGAAATTGCAATATGAAAGAACCGATGAACCTTTATCGAAATGACTATTGGCTGGCGATTCCATTGTTGTTATGCGGCGGGCTTGGTTCATCAGCTCT
>JBAQYH010000080.1:0-1920 GCA_049299935.1 Methylobacter sp.
CGATTAACTAATCGTTATCACTTACTGCCATCCCCACTTAGTTTGTGGGGATGGTACGTTCTGTTGTATTAAAGTCTGAACCCCACTTTGATTCTCTTAGAATGCGCCAAGCTGTAGCTTTTTCTAGAGTTAACCGCTATCCGATGGTACATTGTAGACAAAACTCCAGGTGAATCCCTGCTGCCGCTAAGACAGGAGTTGGAGCAATGCGAAGCAATTGCAGAGACACGAAGGACAGGAAACTCATGATTTTTCTTCGTGTTTTCGGGTGATAAAAATGCGTAACTCGCGTATGTTCTTTCATGGAAATATCCTAACTTCTTTATCATTACAGTCCATCGCACACTCAATAATTAAAACAAAGTCATTTACTGAACTGGAAGAAGGGGACAAACTTGCGTCTATTGCTCATCGAGGATAATCACGACTTAGTCCGCATTCTAAAAAAAGACCTGGAAAAAGCAGGTTTTTCGGTAGACGTTGCCTATGACGGTATCGAAGGCGAATACATGGGCAATGAAGGCATTCATGAATTGGTCATACTGGATCTAGGCCTACCCAAACGGAACGGCATAGCCGTTTTGCAAAACTGGCGGGTTAACCGCAATAATGTCCCGGTACTTATACTGACCGCCCGGGATACATGGCATGAAAAAGTGGACGGCTTTAAGGCAGGCGCAGACGATTATCTTGCCAAACCTTTCCATACCGAAGAACTGCTGGCCCGCGTCAACGCCATCCTTCACCGCGCTCATCAAAATCCTGGCGGCAAGCTGCACATAGGCGATTTGGTCTTGGACGAAGATCGACAGCGGGTCACTTTAAAAACCGGCGTCAGTCACGAATTAACCGGCACCGAATTCAAATTGCTACGCTTTTTTCTACTGCATCCAGGCCAGGTTTTAAGTAAATCGACATTGATTGGGCAGATCTATGATTTCGATTCGGACAGGGACAGCAATGTGATTGAGGTTTACGTGAACCACCTGCGCCATATCGTCGGTAAGCAACGCATTGAAACCAAGCGCGGACAAGGTTATGTTTTCAAGGAAATATCTGAATGAAGTCGTTGCAACTGAGTTTGAGCGTCGGTCTGTTTGTCAGCCTTATCATTGTATTCGTCACCTTATGGTGGTTGACCAGCTATTCGCTTCGTAATCTGGCGGAAGAATCTGTCGCAGAACATCTAGAGCATGACGCGTTGAGCATACTCGCCGCTGTTTCTGTCGATGCGGACAACAACATCACGTTGGATGTTGAGCGAATTGAGCCTGTTTATAATGATCCATTTTCAGGCGACTATTTTCAGGTCATAACATCTGGACAAATCATCCATTCCCGCTCGCTGATGGATCAGAATTTTGGCATCCGGACGCTTTCAGCCGGGAAAACGCATAAGCTTTATTTGACGGGGCCAAAGCAACAGCCTTTGCTCATTATGGTGTATGGCTACAGCAAACTGGATCGCAATATCACCATTGCTATAGCGGAAGACCTGTCGCCAACCTTCGCGCGTATCGCATCGTTTCAGTATCGGTACACGCTGATTTCACTGGTCTTGTTTTTGTTATTGATTGCCGTACAAGTCATGATTTTACGCATGGGCTTTTATCCGTTAGTCCGTATACAAAAGCAGATCAAGGCTTTGGAACAAGGCGACAGAACGCAACTTGACACCCATGTTCCGCAAGAAGTGGCAGCATTGGTTGGCGAGTTTAACTGGCTATTGAGGGTAATGGAGCAACGATTACAGCGTTCGCGCAATGCTCTGGGCGATCTTGCCCACGCTCTAAAAACGCCTTTAACGGTATTGCAGCAATTATCGCAGGAAGAAGCCTTACAATCGCAGACGGAGCTTAGAGAGACCTTGCAAACTCAGGTCAAAGGCATGCAAAGAACAATGGAGCGCGTGCTTAAACG
>JBAQYH010000081.1:0-1843 GCA_049299935.1 Methylobacter sp.
GATCTGATTAAACTGAAAAAAACCGACCGGGTTCTGGAAGTCGGCACCGGCTCGGGGTATCAGGCGGCCATCCTCGCCGAGCTTGCCGATAGCGTATACAGCATAGAAATTATTGAGCCGCTGGCTACGCATGCGGCAGGGAGTCTTAAACGAGCCGGTTATGACGCCGTTCATACCCGGAGCGGCGATGGCTATTACGGCTGGGAAGAAGCCGCGCCTTTTGACGGCATTGTCGTGACCGCCGTGGCCAGCCATATACCGCCGCCGCTGATCAAGCAGCTTAAACCCGGCGGCCGTATGGTCATCCCGGTCGGCGCTCAGTTCATGACGCAGTACTTGGTCTTGGTGACCAAGGATGATGACGGAAAAGTCACCACTCGCCAGACCTTGCCGGTCAGTTTTGTCCCGCTCACCGGCAAGCATTAATGATTTGTCCACGAAAGACACGAAAAGCACGAAAGCCAAAAGTAATAAATCAGGTAACTATTCAGCGTATGCCCAATAGAACACGGGTTCGCTCGTTCCCAAGCTTTAGCTTGGGAATGCAGTCTTGGAAGCTCCAGCTTCCCGACTCGCGACGCTGGAGCTGGAGCTGGAGCTTCGCTAACCGGGTTCCCAAGCCGGAGCTTGGGAACCCGCGCAAAAAGCTTGTTGCATTGAATTATTCATTCGCGCTTTAGCTAACGGTTTATATTCCTGTATTGCTTTGAAAATTTTCGTGCTTTTCGTGTTTTTCGTGGACGAGATAATTTTCCATAAGTACTAAGGAGAAATGACGATGAAACCGCGCGTATCGCTATTGGCCGCTGTCGCGATGATCTCGGCCTCCGCCCTGGCCTATGAAATTTTATTGATGCGCCTGTTTTCGATTATCCAGTGGCATCATTTCGCTTACATGATGATCAGCCTGGCTCTGTTGGGCTATGGCGTCAGCGGCGTATTCCTGGCTCTGAACCGCGACCGGTTGGCGCAACTGTTCCCGGCTGCGATTATGACCAATTTGTTGCTGTTCAGCCTTTTTGCGCCCGCCTGTTTTTTGCTGGCCCAGCAAATCCCGTTTAATCCGGCAGAAATGCTATGGACGCCCATACAGCTGCTGTATTTGTGCGGCATTTACCTGATTCTGGCGTTGCCTTTCTTTTTCGCGGCCAATGTCATCGGTTTGTCACTTTACCAATACAATAGCCAAGCATCGTCGATCTATGCGGCCGACTTGTTTGGAGCGGGCCTGGGCAGCGCCGGTGTTATATTGCTGTTGTTTGTCGTGTTTCCTGAAAAGATATTAACCGTGTTGACGTTATCGGGACTACTCGCAACCCTGCTGGCGTCGAGCTATGCCTTCCATGCATCAAAACGCTGGACCGCCGCATCCGTTATCATCGGGCTGGCGGTTCTTCTCACTCCGGCCGGCTGGATGACACTAAACATTTCGCCATATAAAAGCCTGAACCAATTGCTGCAAGTGCCGGGCACCAAAATCATAGACCGGTATTCCAGCCCGCTGGGTTCGATCAGTATCGTAAAAAGCGCGATGACCCCGCTGCGTCATGCGCCCGGCCTAAGCCTTAATGCGACGGCAGAACCGCCGGAGCAGCTTGCGGTGTTTACCGATGCCGACAACATGACCGCCATCACCCGTTATAACGGCAACCCTGAAACGCTCGGCTACCTGGATCAAACCACGTCGGCCCTGCCCTATCATCTCAAACAATTATCAGACATCCTGATTCTCGGGACCGGCACCGGCAGTGATGTTTTACAGGCAAACTATCACGCCGTTAAGCACATCGATGCCGTTGAACTGAACCCGCAAGTCATCGATCTGGTTCAGCGAAAATATGCC
>JBAQYH010000082.1:0-4217 GCA_049299935.1 Methylobacter sp.
CGGTCAGTCTTACTAAAATAGCCAATGATATTCGCCTGTTGAGTTCGGGACCGCGCTCCGGCATCGGTGAACTGTCGCTGCCTGAAAACGAACCCGGCTCTTCGATCATGCCGGGCAAGGTGAATCCGACTCAATGCGAAGCGATGACGATGGTTTGCGCGCAGGTCATGGGCAATCACACCACCGTCACCTTTGCCGGGGCGCAAGGGCATTTGGAACTCAATGTATTCAAGCCGGTCATTATTTATAACGTGCTCCAGTCGATCCGCCTGATCGGCGATGCGGCGGTCAGTTTCACCGATCATTGCGTTGTCGGCATTGAGCCGAATATCGACCGTATTGCCGAGCTGATGGAGCGCTCGCTGATGCTGGTAACCGCCTTGGCGCCGCGCATCGGTTACGACAATGCGGCAAAAATTGCGAAACTGGCTTTTAAAAACCGCAGCACGTTGCGTGAAGAGGCGGTTTCAGGCGGGTTTGTGACCGAAGAGGAATTCGACAGGCTTGTTCGTCCGGAAGAAATGATTTTTCCAAAATAGAGTGAAAATATATCGCTCCTGTTACGAATGCCGGAATAACTTATTCTAACGGATAACCCTGGAAAAATCATTTGATCCACGAAAAACACAAAAAGCACGAAAATATTCAAAGAGATACCGGGTTGCAGATCGTCACCCAAAGGGTGAATGGCTAAATCAACAGAACATATTGATTTCTTTCGTGTCTTTCGTGCTTTTCGTGGACTAACTGCCGTTTTTAGGATAACCCATTTCGGGAATCAAAACCCCCGGTACGGTTGGGCACCGGAAAGGTGCGCGATGCCCAACCCCGTCCCGTTTAAGATACGCAATGTATCGGTCAAAGCTGATATTACGGTTAAGCGTTAGGGATGGGCAGCACTTTACCGAACAGACACATAACTTCCAGGCACACCGTTTTTGGATAAAACAATCTGCCAAAGTTGATTTTCACGCGACCGGAACGCGCCAGCACAAGACATTAAATAATATTTCCACATCCGGTAAAAACGCTCGTCATAATTGCCGGCGATACGGCTCCAGCCGGCATTAAAATTGTCGAACCAACTCATTAAAGTTGTATCGTAATCGGCGCCGAAATTATGTAAGTCTTCCAAAATAAATTTGTCTTCAATGGCTTGACCTATTTGCTTGATGGAAGGCAGCATGCCGCCGGGGAAAATGTATTTTTCCATCCAGGGATCGACGTTAATGACCGACCTGTTGCCGCCTATGGTGTGCAATAGAAACAGGCCGTCATCCTTCAGGCATTTCCTGGCAACCTTCATATAATGGGCGTAATTTTTGTAACCGACATGCTCAAACATGCCGATCGATACGATATGATCGAAGGTTTCGTTGAGATTGCGATAATCGGTCAAGCGTATTTCAATCGGAAGACCGGCGCACACGGATTGACTCAACGCGTGCTGTTCTTCCGACAGCGTGATGCCCACGCAGGAAACCTGGTAATGTTCGGCCGCATATTTCATAAAACCGCCCCAGCCGCAGCCCATATCCAGTATTTTTTGCCCCGGCTGCAAATTCAGTTTTCTGCATATCAAATCGAATTTATGTTCTTGCGCTTGATCCAGGGTAAGGGCTTTGCGCCAATAGCCGCAGCTATAAGCCAGGCTTTTGTCGAGCATTGCACTGTATAAATCATTACCAATATCGTAATGGTGTTTGATGATGTGGGAAGTGAGGTGCTTGCTTTGCTGATTGGAAAAATAAGCCAGCAGGCTTGTTTTGATGACGTGCGGATTTAAAGCGACTTTCTTTTTAATTCGGGCCAAACAGATTTTGCAAAATAACTCGTCGAGTTGGTTTGAGTCCCACCAGCCATCCATATAGGCCTCGCCCATCCCCACCGAGCCTTGAGTCAGGACTCGTTCATACAAATCGGCGTTATAGACGCGGATATCCCACGGATTATCGCCATTAAAGGCGATGTTCGATCCTTCCAGTAATTTTTCCAGTTTCAACCTGAATTTATTATATTTATTATCAATTGAATTACTCATAGTCACTACCCAGCCAAACCTGAGACAGGCATTTCCGGCTACAAATCAGTTAAATAAACGAACGGTTCTTACTAACAGCAAGACTGATATGATAATAAAAATTGAATTTTGTTGGCAAATTGCAGATGTGTAGTTCGCATGTAGCGTAGCGGAATACGGGATAATCGGAGTCACGAAAGCCCGGATTCAGCAAGCTTCATCCAGGCTGCTTGCTACAGCATTTTTTTACGCAACGGCCGGCTTCAACATCGAAGTTTTCCCCACCATAATATCCACCGCTTTCAACAAGCGTTTAAAAACCGATTCCTGAATATACGGAATATGATGTTTTTTGCACACCGCTTCCACTTGCGGTTGCACTTTTTGATATTGACTCAACGGCATATCCGGCCACAAATGATGCTCGACCTGATAATTCAACCAGCCGTAAAAAAAGTCATTAAAATTAGAACCCGTCGGATAATTCACCGAACCCAAAATCTGCCGCAGATAAAACTCGCCTTTGCCTTTGGCTTTTTCGTCAAACATCATCACATCATCCCCGGCATGATTCGGGATCATCACCAGAAAACTGTGCATATTGGTGAAGATTTCCGCCAGGATTGAATTAATCAATACGCTGAGAGCGGCAAAACTTCCCAGCGGCAAAAACAGCAAAGGCAGCAACACAAAGCGGTAGCCGATGTAAGGCAAAATACTTTGCAGCCAGAAGGCTCGACCCTGTTGGGTAAACAGGCTCCATGCGCCGATGCGGGTCATAACAGGTTTCGGTTCGCCCTGCTGTCTGGCGGAATTCAAGTGCAATTCCTTATGGGTTCTGGGCGTGTAATAAACCAATTTCCATATCCCGGAAAAAAACGCCACAATCACATAGCGTTGCCACATCGGCAGGCTTGATTGTCTTAGCCATTCCATATTGTGTTGCGCATTATTGGGGTCGGCTTTTTCACCCAAACTGTAATGATGCAATACGTCATGTTCATGATGCCAGCCCGCGACGGTAAACCAGTCCGGCCAATCCAAAAAGCGCCGCCAGCCATGTGCGAATTTTTTGCTGGTGTAATTTTTATCGACGCCTTCGACTTTGTCGTAGGCTCTATGAACCACCGGATGCCCTACTTGCGTCCAGCGCGTGAAACTGCCTTGGCTGATTAACAGCGCGGAAACCGGATTGGGGAAAATCCAGGCCGTGCCGTAGCCGATGATCGAACAAACTTTCCCCCAGCGTTCCATTCTTGTTAAATGCTTAAAATCGTCTATGCCGATATTGGCTAAAGCGTGTTGGTGAATTTCGCCGATGTCCTTGGCTAATTGCTCGCGATCTACCGATTGATAACTGTGTAAACTCAAAACTTGCTGCCCCTGTAAGTGCAATTGGTGGGAGGTTTAATAACTTCGCTGCTGCGGTGAAGTTTGTGACGGGTGAAAAACCACACAGAATAGGGCTTTATCGGGTATTTACCTAATTATATTGTCGTTCCTGTGATTTCAGGGGGATTTGCCGGAAAAGCTTCGCCTCTTACCTACATCCATGTAGGCAACGCCCGTTCTCGCAGTCACTTGAACCGGTTTTTTCGGTCTACAGGCTCAGATACTACCCTTGAAGACAAAATCGGAATAAGTGTTGTAAAAATTGAACTCCCAGTTTCCACTGGTCAGTCCATACAACCCAGACAGGAAGTTGAAGTTAATGACAACCGTTTTAAAAATGAAGACATCGTTGTCCAGCGGCAAGTTATGCGGATTTTCCAGTATGATTTTTACGATAACCGGGTCGAATACGCCCCCGGCAGCAGCAACCGATTTGACGCGAAAGTCGCCGCAGCTTTGAAATTTATCAGAGAAGACATCATGGGGCATTTGGTCCAATTGTTTGCCGAGCACATAACGGCAATGTCCTTGGACGGCTCGATAGGCGGACTCAGGATGGTTTTGTATGGAGCTTTGAATCAGCTTATGGTACGCGAATGCGGAAATCGCCAAGGACATAACAAACAAAATTAACCCCTTGGAACTACTGAACGAGAAGCCGAAAGCCCTGTACATATCGATATCTCCTGAGCATGGTAATGTGGCATGAAGTTTGTTGATCTAACGCTAATCATAGCTGTTTGAAAAAGTGCAAAAAGCAAGACCTGAGCCTTTTCGTTGCCCGACGTTCTGGTATCCGTTGGTG
>JBAQYH010000083.1:0-1567 GCA_049299935.1 Methylobacter sp.
CTTTTGACCGTTGTTCCAAAAGATCTGCACCCGTCCGAATTGAAGGCGAAAAGATATGAATAGACTTTATTTAGGGAAACAAGGCATAAGAGGAAGATTTATTAAAAGGCATTTTTCCGTTTTTTTGCTTTCCTTTGGATTATTTTGTTTTGCGCTTGCTCTCACTTTATTTCTTTCTTCCACCAATAGCGCTTATTTTTGGGTGTATGAAGATCGCCGAGGAATTATTGGTTACTATGGGACTGACAACCTCGCATTTTTTGTGTTTTTAGATTTCTTGCTTTACGGTGGAGCTTTTCTTTTACTCTTGTCCGCTGTTGCAGGAACGTGGCTTTCGCAGTTTATTTGCCCTCATTGTTTAAGGGTTATTAAGCTGGCTGATTTAAAATGGAATTGCCCGTTTTGTGAAAAGGAACATCATGCCTCTTCATTTTCTCTTCTAATCCAATGTTCTAATTGCAGCTCCGTCTTGCAGTACATCTCCTGCTATTATGCCGAATGCATGAAACCAATAGACCTCTTTGCTCCGTACGATGAGAAAAAACTGGAGATGAAAAGGTATGAGTGAACCCAAGTTCGTCGCCCGCGCCACTAAGGTTGAGACCCAAAACCTTCCCGCCGCCGTTGATCAGGCCCGGCAAGTTCAGACCTTCATAAAGTCGCAGGTTGATCTTGACCACCTGGATGTCCACGACCTAACGCAGTCTCTCATAGACAACTACAACCGCAATCAGGATACCGGCATTCTTGCCAGCTGGTTCGGCCGGAAGAAATTTGAAGGCCAGCAGAAGAAGCTCGCCGCATTCAACGCGGTTGTGCGCGAAGTCCGGGAGCATTCCCGAAACCTTCAGGAATACAAAGCCGAGCTTTTGAACCGGCAGTATATTTTTCCTCTTATCATGCAGGGGCAAATGTTTGAGGTTAAGCAAGCCATTGAGCTTATGCGGGAACAGCACAAAACCGCCATGCACCGGGAAGATATTGACCGGCGGAAAACCTTTGAGCAGTTGCGGACGGCGGTTTTGAGTAATGACTCAATTGACATCATTAACCAGCTTAAAAGGAAAATCGTCTCCGATATTGACATCAACAACATATCTCCTCACGTCGCCACCCTGATAAGAGACATTATCAATCCGAATATGTCAAGCGACCAGCTTTTGAATGCCCTTGGACAATATGAGAATATTAAAGCCGAATCTGACATTCGCAAGCAGGAAGCGAGAGCCGCGAAAATATCAACTGACAAAATGGAATCTGATTATGACGAATTAAGAAAAAAGAGAACCAAGCGTGATTGATTACGGGATACCCCTGAGGCCAAGAGACCGGCTGCCGATTGGCAGATATGAAGACCGTTTCCGGCATTTCTACTGTATCGGCCGAACCCAGTCTGGCAAGTCCGTTTACCTCGCCAATCTCCTGAAGCAAACGCTTGACAAGGCCATGGTCATCGTTGACCCTTACGGAGGCCTCGCCCGGATTATTGCCGCCCTGGCGCCGGCTGACCGCCTCGTGTACGTTGACCTTCGCCACCCGCTTGTCATCAATCCGATCACCCGCTACC
>JBAQYH010000084.1:0-3445 GCA_049299935.1 Methylobacter sp.
CGCCAAGTCGCAGGTTGAAGCGCCGGTCGCCATGTTGCGGGTGTATTGCTCGTGCCCAGGGGTGTCGGCAATAATGAACTTGCGCGTGGCGGTGGAAAAATAGCGGTACGCCACGTCGATGGTGATGCCTTGCTCGCGTTCGGCTTGCAGGCCGTCGACCAGCAACGCCAGGTCGATCTTGCCGGCGCCGGTGGTGCCAGATTTGGCGCTGTCGGCCTGAACGGCGGCCAGCTGGTCTTCATAGATCATTTTGGAGTCGTGCAGCAAACGGCCGATCAGCGTGCTTTTGCCGTCGTCGACGTTGCCGCAGGTTAAAAAGCGCAATAATTCCTTGCGTTCATGTTGCGCCAAATAAGCGTCAATATCGGTACTGATTAAATCGGATTGGTGGGACATAATATTCTTTAGAATTCCTGTTATGAGTTGCAGTGACGGGGCGTTATTAGAAATAGCCTTCGCGCTTTTTCTGCTCCATGGAACCGGATTGGTCATGGTCTATCAACCGTCCCTGACGTTCAGAGGTGGTGGTTAACAGCATTTCCTGAATGATTTCCGGCAGCGTCGTGGCGGTCGATTCAACTGCGCCGGTCAACGGATAACAGCCCAAGGTACGGAAACGCACCATTTTCATTTCAACTTTTTCATCAGGGCCGATCGGCATGCGCTCATCGTCAACCATGATCAACATGCCGTCGCGGTTAACGACCGGTCGTTCCTTGGCGAAATACAGCGGTACGATGGGGATGTTTTCCAGATGGATGTATTGCCAGATGTCCAGCTCGGTCCAGTTGGACAGCGGAAATACCCGAATGCTTTCGCCTTTGTCTATTTTGCCGTTGTAGATGTTCCACAACTCAGGGCGCTGGTTTTTGGGGTCCCAGCGATGATTCTTGTCGCGGAATGAATACACCCGTTCCTTGGCGCGAGATTTTTCCTCGTCGCGCCGAGCGCCGCCGAAAGCTGCATCAAACTGGTATTTATCCAGCGCCTGCTTGAGGCCTTCGGTTTTCATGATGTCGGTGTGTTTTTTGCTGCCGTGCGTAAATGGCCCGATGCCCTGTTCTATGCCTTCCGGATTGACATGAATCAGCAGTTCAAGGCCCAGTTTATTGACCATCTGGTCGCGAAACTCGATCATTTCCTTGAACTTCCAGGTGGTATCCACATGCAGCAGCGGAAAAGGCGGTTTGCCGGGATAAAAGGCTTTCATGGTCAAATGCAACATGACGGCGGAGTCTTTGCCGACGGAATACAACATCACCGGACGTTCAAATTCGGCTGCAACTTCACGAATAATATGAATACTTTCAGCTTCCAGCTGCTTAAGGTGGGTCAGTTTATAATCAGTCATTAAAAGTCCGTCAGGTTTGGAGATCACGCGATGTTTATTGAATGCGCTCAATATGAAGACGGTTATTTTAATTTGAACGGACTTTTAATGCCAGATTTGCTTGGGATTTATTGACGGGGGAACGGATGATGAGGCGCAAATGAACCTTGAAAAGCTAGCGCAAGAGGGGGATGTGGCAGATTTATTGCTGATGATTTATTGGGCGTTAGTCAGCGTTTTAGTAAGGCCAAATTTTAGTTAATAGTGTCTTGATGGTATTATTCGAAGGCTAAAGTATACAAAAGAGGATGCATGAGCAATTTTGATTTAAATGCCATTTCGATAAAGGATATTACCCAAACCAGATTGCTGACCTGTTTGCCCAATGAGACGATGCATGATGCGGCGGTCAAAATGGCGGAGCGAAAATGTAGCGCTATTTTAATCGTGGTGGATGATGAAATCATCGGTATCTGGACGGAACGGGATGTGCTGAAATTTGACTTCACATCGCCTGATGCACGATCTACGCCTGTTTCCGAAGGCATGAGCAGTCCGGTTATCTGTGTTAATCAAAATGCGAGCCTCGAAGAAGTTTCGCTTAAATTTAAAAAAGACGGTGTGCGGCATTATGTTGTCATCGATGATCACGGCAAACAGCAGGGCATCATTTCTCAAACGGATGTGATCAAGAAACACAATTTTGAGTTTTTCCTGGTTTTAAAAACGGCGGGCAGCGTATTAAAACCTATTCCACCGATTATCAATTCAACGCAAAGCATGGCGCAAGCCAGCAAGCTTATGAACTCTTCGCATTCCGATGCGATACGGGTTGAATTTCCCGACGAATCAGTCGGTATCCTGACTGAGCGGGATGTGGTCAAAGCGCTGGCTTCTTTAATGCTGAACCCGATTGTGGCGGATTATGCAAGCAAGGACCTCGTGACCGTCAATGAGCACGAAAGCCTTTATCAAGCCAAGAAAATTATGCTTAGAAACGGTTTTCGGCATCTGGGCGTTACGGACAATAAAAATAATTTAATCGGTATTATCAATTTGACTGACATTTTGGCGGGATTTCGCAGTACGTATGTAGAAGAGCTTAAAGAATCCCTGGCACACAGGGATGCGTTATTAAAGGATTCGTTAAAGAGCCTTTGTTTGGCGAAAAAGATTATCGATAACACCCAGGAAGGTGTTATCACCACCGATAAATATGTGGTCATTCAGACCTGTAACGCCGGCTTCACCAAAATTACCGGCTACACGGAAGAGGAAGTTGTCGGTAAAACCCCCGCCATTATCAGTTCGGGGCGGCATGATAAAAAGTTTTATGACGCGATGTGGGGGAAAATCAACAAATATGGTTTCTGGCAAGGTGAAATCTGGAACCGGCGCAAAAATGGTGAAATTTATCCCGAACTGCTGACCATTACCGAAATCCGCGATGATGAAACCAATGAGATAAGTAACTATGCCGCTATTTTCAGCGACATTAGCCAGCTAAAAAACGATGAGGAAGAAATCAAACGATTGGTTTTTTACGACCCTTTGACCGACCTGCCCAATCGACGTTTATTAAATGACCGATTGGCCCAGGAGCTGGCGATTACCGGACGATCCGGGAAGAACGGCGCGCTGTTTTTTATTGATCTCGATCATTTCAAGAATATTAATGAAACCCTCGGACATTCGGCCGGGGACAGGGTGCTGGTGGAAGTCGCCTACCGGTTAAAGATCGGCGTCAGGGATTGCGATACCGTCGCTCGTATCAGCAGCGACGAATTTGTTATTATCTTGAGCGAATTGAGTGAAAACATAGAACTGGCATGCAATGAAGCCCGGTATATTGCGGAAAAACTGCAACATACTATTTGCCAAGCTTATTCGGTAATGAATCACAAGTTATACATTTCTTCCAGTATCGGCATTGCAATGTTCTCGGAAAATTCCGGCATGCCTGATAATTTGCTTAAACAGGCCGGTACAGCGATGTATCGCGCTAAAGAAAGCGGTCGTAATATGTTGCAGTTTTTTCAGGACAGTATGCAGGAAGCTGCGATGGAAAGGATGCTGATCGAAAAAGAATTGCGGCAGGCGTTGGATGAAAATCAG
>JBAQYH010000085.1:0-8096 GCA_049299935.1 Methylobacter sp.
CATTAGAATCAACCCAGCCCGTCAAAGCGCTTAAAGCCTCTAAAACACCAACCGCTCCTAAAGCAAAAACCAGAAAAATAACGGGCAATCCGTGGCACGCTTTAAGGGTGAACATATCAAAAGCCGAGGTTATTTCACTACTCGGAAAACCCGGCAAAATCCACAAGTGGAAAACGGGAGAGGCGTGGTACTACCCCAACATCAAAGGCGGCGAAGTTGATTTTGACGCAAATGACAAAGTTTCCGGCTGGCTAGAACCTTAGGAATGCGTTCGAAATAACTTCGGCAACTTGCTCCCTCTCCTGATGGAGAGGGTTGGGGTGAGGAGAATCAAATGCTCAAATTGTTTCATGCCCGTTCCTTAGTTACGCATCCTGTGAATCTAACCTTGCAAATCACCCGGCCCCGCAACACCGCTTAAACTTCTTGCCGCTGCCGCAGGAGCACGGCGCATTCTTGCCCAGATTGGTTTGCAGCCCCACCTTGCCGATGGACTTAACCAGCCCGTCCAGATAAAACCAACCGTTCGCACGTTTAACAAACTGACTGATCTCATTCATAACGTACTCTTCGCCATCCTGCAAATAATACGCCTTAAACTCCACGACGCCTTTGACATCCTTAGCCCCGCCTTTTTTGGTGTTGCCGATTTCCAATCGCTGCCAATCGACTTTCTCCCTGGAAAAATCGATCAACTCAGGCCGTACGGCGGCATCCCAGGTATCCAGCAAATAACCGGCATTATGCAGAGCATAAGCCGTAAAGCGCGAACGCATCAGAGCTACCGCAGTGGTGGGCTTTTTTTCGCCGGTATGAAATGGGCCGCAGCATTGCGAGTATTCGATGCCCGAGCCGCAACGGCAAAAATTGTGTGTATTCAAAAGAAATTCCTTATTAAAATTTTGGCTTATTTTACATTGATCGGCATTTGATAGCAGCGCCGAATAAGGGTTAGCCTCCAAAAAACGTTTTAAGCGACGTTTTTCCGTCCACGTCACATTAATGAAGCCAAAAGTGAGGTACTGTGAAGATACATCGAGGGCGCTGTCGACCTTTGGACTAAAGACCCGGCCGGCTGCATTTTGGGCAAAATCCATTAAATCCCTGCCCCGAAACATAGCTTGTTTTTTCAGCGGGAAACTTCGGTAGCTGCCGTTACGGGCACTGCCCAAAAATTTTAATCTCTACTATACTCATTTTGAAATTTTGTTAGCCGACTTCAGGGACCCCATTCATGCCTAAGTTTAATTTTCGCCGCGCAAGAGGCTTTACCTTAATTGAAGTCTTGGTTTCCATGATTATTTTGGCGTTGGGCTTATTGGGATTGGCCTCATTACAAGGCATCTCGCTGAAAAATAATCAAGACGCCCATCTATTCAGTCAAGCCAATGCATTGGCTTATGAAATGAGCGACCGGATTAAAGCCAATAAACGGGGCTGGAATCCGTCCGGTGCAACGGTAACCATTCCCACCGCTGCCGCACTGGCGGCAGTTGCCAGCTGTACTGCCGGATGCGACAGCTCCGGAGCCGCTTGCACATCCGCACAGATGGCGGCTTTCGACTACTGTTACTGGAGGCAAAAGGCGACAGCCTTGCTATCGCCTAACGCTACAGCCGTCGTTACAGCAAGTACCGGCACAGCTCCCTGCTCGGGAAGCGCCCCATCGCTCTGCTTAACCATGACATGGACTCGCACCAACCAAAGTTTAAGCACCTCAATGAATACCACCAACTACCAATTGGAAATAACACCATGAACAGGCATCAACGGGGTTATACGCTGATTGAATTGATGATCAGCTTATTGTTAGGTTTAACATTGATTGCGGGATTCGGCAGCCTTTTTGTGCAAACGCAAAAAAACGCTACAATCCAACGTTCGCTCAGTTACATGATGGAAGATGGACGTTATATCCTTGAAGTATTCGGCAGGGCGTTTCGTCGCGCCGGCTCCCTAAGAAGCAAAATGACCATAAGCGGCAGCTCCGATGCTGTGTTTACCGCCGATGCGAATGTATTAGGATCGACTATGAGTTTTGCGGCAGGCGAGTTCATTAAAGGGCAATATGATGCCGCAGGGTTCGGCGAAACGGAAGACTTGCCATACAATATTAACCAGCTGGTGATGAGATACCAGTTAAATAACAACACTGAATTAGCGCAAACCGACCCCAATTCCACTAATTCAGCCTGCGAAAGAAGCATACTCTTGACAACCGGGGAAGACCCGGCAACAGAAACGCATGTCGTAACACTTTATTTTTATATAGCTGTCGACGCTACAAACGTCCCTGTTCTTTACTGTGTCGCAAAACGGAAAAATTTTAGCGATTCCAGCAAAAATAGAACATCTTCCGCAGAACCCCTGATTTCCAACGTCCAAAAGTTGTTGGTTTACTACGGGATAGATTCCGATGCTGTTGCTGACGGTTTGGCCAATTATTACACGAGCGCCGACAACATCGGCGGTGTAGGACAACCATCGTGGCGACAAGTCGTCGCCATCAGGCTATCCGCGGTATTGCGGAGTGAGGATGATAACTTAACAAACGCCTCAATCAGCTATACTCCCATAGACAACACAACTTATACAGCAGACGACAACCGCTTGTATCGAGAATACTCGACGACTATTGCGTTTCGTAATTAAAATTTAATGTAAGAGACGGATTATGAAGCAACTAATTGTACCCAACCAGCGCGGAGCGGTTTTAATATTTAGCTTGATTATGCTGTTACTGCTAACCCTGGTTAGCGTTAGTATGATTCAGCAAAATAAGCAAGAACTGGCAATGACCGGAAATACACTGGAACAAACCAAATCGTTAGCACGCGCTGAAACAGACTTAGCGCAAGCACAATGGTTAATCGATACAACTCGCTTGAACCCCGCTTCCACTCCTCCTTACAGCGATCTCAAGTGTAATAGCAATCCTGCAAACCAAGTCGATAAAGGCGAGAAGATTGCCGATACCGCTACAGGCATAGCAACGGTAACGGCCGTTTATTGTCTCTCAGACAAAATCGAAACCGAATGCCTCTATAATACCGATGGGACACGCAAAGACAGCCAAGCCTGCAGGTGCCAGGAAGGCACCGAAACCTATGCCATAAAATGGGAATCGAAGTCATCCTCTAACAGTTACGGAGCACAACGGACTGTTGAATCTAAATATGCTGTAAATTGTGCCGGCGGACAGTTCTAATTTATTATTGCATCCGCTAAATACCCTCGACTGCATGAACGGATTTTTGCTCCCGTAACATCAGCATTCATCATGCCTATAATTTATGCAGGAGGTAGAGCGGCGCATGGAGCAGTTGCCTGGAGCAACCGCAATAACTGCTTTAGGCGAAGCTTCCGCCCCTTACCTACACATCCGTCGGCAATGCAAAAGCAACGTAGCGGTGTACCGAGACAAGCCCGCAACAGGCACAAAAACTCAACTACAGTAATGTGAGGTATTTAACAGACCCATAAAAAACGGATAGTACAATCGAATTGTATACAAACTAAATCAGAAGGTGGATGCGATGAAAACAAAAAGAAAAATATTGTCCTTGGCGATCAGCGCATTGCTGACGGCAGGCGTGGCGAGTTATACGATGCCCAGCTATGCTGGAAACGATAGCAGTACCAAGAATAAAGTGGAAACAAAGAAAAAAGAAGACTCAAGTAAGGGGGGAACACCTGTAGCCCATTCCGATAGTAATAAACGCAGCACTAGCGATTCAGGAAATAAATCGCATCAAAAAATCACTGTTTGCCATGTCCCCCCAGGCAATCCCGCTAATAAACACACGATCCACATTGCCTATAGCGCATGGGCTGCGCATAAAGAGCACAAAAACAATATTGGCCCTGATTATGTCGATTATTTAGGTTCCTGCAACAGCAAAACCACCTCAACCGCCAAGGAATCATTGCACGTTATTTCCGGTTGCACAGGTACAACCCGCGAAACACTGGAAACCAAAGCTCAAACTTATTACGAACCCATTACCGTGGCGGATACCGCATTGGACGATGAATCCGTCGTCACTGCGATGAGCCAATGCATGGACAAGGGCGATAGCAGCGATAGCAGCGATAACGACAGAGGCAAAGCAAAAGGCGGAGGCCATGACAGCGTGTCAGATAGCGGCAATCACCATCGGATTAGAGGCTGCCAAGACAAAAGCACTACTGATAGCAGCAAAAAGTACAATACAAGACTGAAAAATGCCGACAGCAGTCACGACACTACCCATCACACCAAAGATCCGATCGTTGTTTCAGACAGCAGTTTAGACGATAGCAGCGTGTGGACAGCGTACAAGGCATGCACACAAGATAGCAGTAACGCAAACAAGATAGACTCCAGCAAAATAAGCAAGAAAGTAGGCGATTCAGGACACAGGCAGCATGTCTTGAGAGATCATGACAGCGTGTCAGATAGCGGCAAGCAACATCATAAAAGCTGTACCGATACACAAGATCAAACGCTAAGAACGGCCATTACTGCCTATAAAGCAAAAACCAGCACCAAAGACATTATCCTGACCGCATCCAGTTATAACGATGTTACGGTTAAAGCCGCCGTAGATGCATGCGTTCGTGCCGGAGCTACAGATACCGTAACCGATTCTTTCTCTCCCAATGTGGCCATCCCCGGCGTAACCATCACTCACGCGACCGTTACTAACGCGACCATCACTGACGGCGTCATTACGAGCGGAACCATAACCGCTGGAACCGGCGACATTGCAAACGTCATTGGAGGAACAATCTCAGCAGGAACAATCGTCAGCGAAACAACCACCAGCGGAACGACTACAGACGGAACAACCACTGGCGGAACAACCACTGGCGGAACAACTACCGACGGAACAACCACTGGCGGAACGACTACCGACGGAACATCCACCAGCGGAACGACTACCGACGGAACATCCATTGGCGGAACAACAACCGACGGAACGTCTACTAGCGAAACAACCACTGGAACAGTCACCGGTACTACCATAACTGACAAAACCATCACTGGTGCGACTGTTTCCACAGGGGTCAGCGGCCGACTCAACTTCAGGGAAAATACTTCACCTATCAAAGATGAAACCAAGACCACCACAACTACAACCACGAATTAACCAAATTGCTACTAACAATACTAATGAAATATACTTAACTTAACATTGTATCGGTATCAGGACACTTGGCACAGCTGCCAAGTGTCCTGAGCCCAACTATCCTGATCATGAATAACCATAAAGTTCACCCCTCACCGGGTTTCACACTGATCGAATTGCTGATCGTAATCTCCATCGTAGGAATTACGGTGGGGATTGCTGTACCCAGTTTTCAATCACTCATCGCCAGTAACCGCTTAACGACTTCGGCCAATAGTCTGCTAAGCGCATTACAATTGGCTAAAAGTGAGGCAATAAAAAGCAACCGGCTGGTTATTGTTAGCAAGAGCGGTACTACCTGGGCAAACGGCTGGTTTGTTTATTCCGATAACAATCAAAATGAGTTACAAGCTACCGACGGCACCGAGCCTACCATTAGTTCCTTTGATGCGCTTACCACAGGGTTCACCGTAATCGCTACCAATGGATATACCAACAGGGTTACTTATCGTCCGGATGGGCGCAGCACCACTAACGGCAGTTTCAATTTTTGTTCACCTGCCGGCACAGCCGATTTTCGCAGGGTAGTTATTGCTTCTACAGGCAGAGTCCACATTGAAACACCAACAACGGCGGGAATAAGTTACGCGACCGCTTGCACCCCGCCATCACCTTAACCAACAAAGACACAAATCACTGATTGGTTCATTAGCTAATTCCTGAGAATCAATATATCACTGCAATATCAATTTCAGTCATACAGGGTGCGCATCGCGTACCAATTTCCAAACACCACCCCAAGCTCAATAAAAGGTATGCGATATGTACCCTACCGCACTAAACATGAGGAAATAAACAATGAAACCAACTCTAAACCCTATCGCAGTTTTATTGTGCAGCATTCCACTGGCGATTGTCGGCTTTTACGCAGTTGCTGTGATGTATTATCCCAACGTTTATATCATCAGCACCTACGAAGACTTATACGGCGAATGGGCGCAAACCTACGGTTTTTTGGCAACATGTGTTTTTTCAGCGCTGATCTCACTGGACAAAAACCACCCGCAGCGCTGGTTTTTTGTCTTGCTGGCGGCCGCGAGTTTTTATGCGTTCATGGAAGAAATATCGTGGGGGCAACGCATCATAGGCTTTGATACGCCAAAATTTTTTCACGATAACAGTTACCAAGACGAAGCCAACTTCCATAATTTATTGACCGGCCCTGTCGACTCATGGAGCAAAGAACTATTAACTTATTTTATTGCGATCGGTTTAATTGCTTATGGCGTAATCTTTCCGCTTGCATTGCAAGTTAAATTTAAGCCGGCGCTCTGGCTGACCCAGTGGAGAATCGCCGCACCGCCGCCATTATCTCTAATACCCGCTTTTGTGTTAGCCGCTGTTTTAGAAATAGAGCCGTTTAGTTTTAATGAGGCCGAAGTTGCCGAATTATTGGTGGCCTGGGCGCTGGCATTTACCGCATTGGACAGTTGGCTGCAAAATCGCAATAGTCAGAATAAATCGGTGCTGCCTTATATCGCAGTGCTTTTCGCCGTAACTGGAGCCGCATGGGGTACGGCTACGTTACTGCTCAATTCGCCTGAACAGCGCAAAGAAATCGATAGCCGGCTTGCCAACGGTTATGAAAAATTTGCCGAACGTTACGAAGGCTATGATTATCCTTACGGCGTTGCCGAGGTTCTGCAACGCTACGATGAACTCAAACCGAATAATACAGTGATGTTACGCAAAATAGCCGATAATCTGGAGGTGTTGGGCGAAACGGAAAAAGCCGCGTCTTTTATACAAAAAGCCATCGACGAGGGTTTGCGGCGAGTTAAGGAAGATGCAAACAACATTCAGGCTAATGTATCATTGGCTAAAAGTTACCGTAAACTCGGCGACTATGGCGCAATGGCTGTTTATGCCGAAAAAGCCTATCAGCTTGCGCAAGCCAAACAACAGGCGGAACCGGATAATGCCTATTGGGCGTATTGGTTAGCCAAAGCCTGTGAACAAACCAACCGCCGGGAAGAAGCGCTTAAATATTATCGAAAAGCGCATCGATTAGAACCCAACTCCTCGCGCTATGACGAGGCCTATCAACAAATGAAAGAAATTATGATCGACTATGAAAACTAAAATACGCGGTTTTTCTTTAATTGAGCTTATGATCGCTGTGGCGATTGTAGGTCTTTTGGCAGCTGTTGCCGTTCCGAGTTATCGCTCATATATTCAAAAAGGCAATCGGGCAGAAGCCCAAGGTGCGTTGGTAGTTTTTGCCAACGCCATGGAACAATGGCGGTTACAGAACGGTAGTTATTTAGGTGCGGCAACAGGGGGGGCCAACACCGGATCGCCGACTATTTTTTCAACTGTCGTGCCTATTTCAGGCGGAACGAGAACTTATAATTTAACCATTAGTGCTATGGATACGGCAGGAACGACTTACACGTTAACGGCAACGGCGACGGGCGCACAAACTAGCGACGGCAATTTAAGTCTTACCAGCACCGGGACTAAATCATGCACAGTCGCGGGTTCTTGTCTCAATGGCTCGTCGTGGTAATTTGCACGACAATCTACCGTTGCATTTCCTATAGGCGCTTTACGGCTGCATGGACAGATATTTGCTCCTTGCATTACTCTACTCCGTGGCGTTATGCGGCATCGACCCTCATAATGCCCACCTTCCCAGCCCTGACTCCACTGCCACTCAGTTAACAACTAATTCATTACACCAACTTGATACTTAACAAACATAAAGCGTCCCATCCCGGCAGAAAATTCTGCGTTGCCCCGATGCTGGACTGGACCGATAGACATTGCCGTTATTTCCATCGACTGATCTCGCAACACGCGTTCTTGTACACCGAAATGGTGACTACCGGTGCGTTGATTCACGGCGACCACCGCCGTTTTTTGCAGTTTAATGCCGCCGAGAGTCCGGTTGCATTTCAATTGGGCGGCAGTAATCCTCGGGAA
>JBAQYH010000086.1:0-7573 GCA_049299935.1 Methylobacter sp.
GTACACTCGTTCCAACTGCTTGAAGGCCGCGCGCAAATCTTCATCGTTTCGGATTGGCTTAATATTCATTGACGGTGTCCACATTAATTTGATCATACTGCGCGTGGGTTCCAACGAATTTCACCCACGCAATTCCGGCTCGATATTGCATTTCTACCACTAAGCGATATTTGTTTCCTGCGATATTGAATACCACGCGATTGTTACCACAAATGCTCGCGTTCCTGTATTGCTCCTTTATTTCCTGAGGCGTTCCCCAGTTTGCTTTGATCGCCTCGTCGTACCAGCTTAGCAAAGCCCCTTTCGAATCCGCATGTTCCGGCTGACCCCAAAATTTTACCAATGTACTTTTGGCAATTACCCGCATATCGGTGCTCCCATTTTGGGATATTGTAGTTCAGTCTTTTTACGCAGGTCAAACCTGAAACTTGCATGACTATCGACGCCAAACAATTGTACGGGGAAAACAATTATGGTGACTATTCAGCGTATTCCCAATAGAACACGGATGACACGGATAGGGCTGATTTACACGGATTTTCAGCCCAAGCCACGTTTTTAAATCCGTGTTTATCCGTTTAATCCGTGTCATCCGTGTTCCATTTCTTTATATGTTGAATAGTTACCAATTATGTTCCGTTTCCATGCGCTACATCCTTGCCGCTATCGCCTTCCTGTAGTCCTCCCCGCTATCTGTTTATCTAGGAACATGGTCTGGTGTTGGGCTGCTGATTTTTCAGCAAACCGGTCTAGGGCTTGCATGATTCGTCAACCGGACGATGCCGGTTATGAATGCGATGAATAAATAACCGTCAATATTAATCAATAGGTTAATCGTTTTCTGTGGCTGTTCAGTGCAGATTTTCAGGCGCTATCGTAGTGTTGGTACGGTAGCTGCATATACCTCATCGAATGAGTTTCGATTACGCGCGCTCCGTGCACTTTTAGCCATTAAATTTAAAGAGAAATAACGATGAAAAAAACTACCAAAATGATGCTGCTGTTTTTGATTATTGCATCGCCTGTAGCTTTCGGGGCTGGCGATGAAAATGCCAAGAAACCTGAGGCGCCGGCCGCTGCCAAGGAATCTTACCAGCCTAAAGCCGCAAAAATCAGCCGCGCCGAATTCGATGCGTTACTCGCCAAGCCCGAGCAGTTGCTCGTTATCGATTTGCGCAGACCGGATGAAATCAGTTCAACCGGCGGATTTCCTGTTTACCTAAGCGTTCAGGCCGGTGAGCTGGAAAAAAGCTTGGCGTTTATTCCTAAAGATAGGGCTATTGTCACTGTCTCGAATCATGCCAGCCGCTCAGGCAAATCGGCCGATTTGTTGGCAAGCAAAGGCTACAACGTGCTCGGCTATGTCGGCGCGAAATATTATGAAGAAGAAGGCGGCACCTTGACCAAAATCATCCCGCCACCGCCTAAAGCAGCGGCGCCAGCTAAACCGGCAAAAGAACAAAAGCATTAATTTTGATAAAGCGATGCTAACGACAGTCCCGAACGCTTTTATTTTTGGAGTATGTTAATGAAGAAGAAACTATACCTCGCAGTTATGTGGGGGCTTACCGGTACGATGGCCGGGGAAGCCGGGGCGGCTGTGGACCTGTTCAACAGTCCGGTCGGTGTAATAGGCGCACAATCAGTCGCCGCAGCGGCAGACAACAAGCAAGCGGCGGCCGAGGTAAAAGCGCCGGAGACCGCGCAAGCGGCACCCGCAGCAGCGGACAATAAGCAAGCGGCTGCTGAGGCAAGCGCCCCGCAGGCTGCAAAATCGAAACTCTGGTCGTATCAGCCGTTGAAAGCTCCCGATCAACCGGCGGTTAATAACAAAAATTGGGTGCGCACGCCGATTGACGCATTCGTGCTGGCGCCTTTGGAGGCAAAGGGGCTGGCACCTTCGCCAGACGCCGATCGCGCGGCTTTTGTGCGCCGTGCAACGCTGGATGCCTGGGGCGTGATTCCAACGCCAGAGGACGTCGCAAGTTTTGTCAACGACACCTCGCCGGATGCTTACGAAAGGCTAGCGGACCGCCTGCTGGCATCGCCCAAATACGGCGAGCGTCAGGCCCGCCGCTGGCTGGATTTGGCCCGGTATGCGGACAGCACGGGTTTCCAGAATGATAATACCCGGCCCAATATGTGGCGTTACCGCGATTATGTGATTAACGCGTTCAACCAGGATAAGCCCTATTCCCGCTTTATCCAGGAGCAACTGGCCGGCGACGAGTTGTGGCCGGATAACCAGGAAGCCTTGATTGCGACCGGCTATATGGCGCATTTCCCGGACAATCACAACTCCCGCGACCTGGTGCAAAGAAAGTATCAAATCACCACCGACATCACCGATACCGTCGGCAAGGTGTTCTTGGGGCAGACCGTGGAGTGCGCAAGATGCCACAACCACAAGTTCGACAAGATCAGCCAGAAAGATTATTTCTCGCTGCAATCCTTTTTTGCCAATGTGGCGCCAGTCGACAACATCCCGGTAGCGAAAAAAGGGGATGCGGAGCGTAACTATGAAATTGCCTGGAACAAATGGGAAGCCGCCACCAAGGAGATTCATGACAAACAAAAGGCGATTATCGATACGGTCAGGGACAAGGCCGAAAAACATCATAAGGAACGTTACCTGACCGACAGCAGGGAGGCGATTTTCAAGCCCAAGGCGGAATGGACGGCTCAGGATCGCTGGGTGAACCATCGCTTGGGACATGTGACCGATGAACGTAGCTTGGCGGCTTACCTCAGGGATGCGGCGGAGAGTAAGGGCAACGATAAGGATTACAGCCCTGAAATCGTCGCAAAGTGGACGGAATATGAAAAGTTAACCGAAGAGTTGAAGAAGTTTAACGATCTCAAGCCCAAAACAGGTTCGGCTGAAATTTCCGCGATGACCGAACTCGGCCATGCCGATGCGCCTCCGAGCTATGTCTTTTTCGGCGGCGACCATGAGCGGCCGTTGGAGCAGGTGCAACCGGCGTTTCCTGAGGCGATCACCGACGAGAAACCGGACATTAAACCGACCGCATTTTCATCAGGCCGAAGAACGGCGCTGGCGAACTGGATAGCCAGCTCAAATAACCCGCTGACGGCTCGGGTGTTCGTAAACCGGGTTTGGGAACAATACTTCGGACGCGGAATCGTGGAAACGGTCAGCGATTTCGGCAAAGCCGGACAAAAGCCGACCAATCCCGAATTACTGGATCATCTTGCAGACAATTTCATTAAGCAAGGCTGGAGCGTTAAGAAACTGCATCGCGATATTCTGCTGTCCAGCGCCTATCGCCAGTCATCGGCCTACCGTGAAGATGTAGCCAAAGCGGATCCTGAAAACAAGCTGTTGGCGGTATTCCCGCGGAAACGTCTGGAAGCCGAACAGATCCGCGACTCGCTGCTGGTCGCTTCGGGAAAACTCGAGGAAAAGATCGGCGGCCCGAGCGTATTCCCTCCGGTTCCTGCCAACTTGGGGGCGGGCAATCAATGGGAAGTGTCCAAGGATGCTAACGATCACAACCGGCGCAGCCTGTACATCTTTAACCGGCGCAGTGTCCCCTATCCGCTGCTGGAATCCTTCAACATGGCTTCCGCGCAAGAGGCGCACAGCAAACGCGAAGTGACCACGTCCCCGTTGCAGTCGCTGACGCTGTTCAATAGCGATGTGGTGTTCGGATGGTCGCAAGCGTTGGCCGGACGGGTCATTAACGAGGCCGGTACTGATGAGTCCGCGCAATTGGACAGGCTGTATCAGATCTTATTTTCACGTAAAGCGACAGGTTCTGAAAAAGAGACTTTGCAAAAGTTTTTGAACAATCACGAAAAGGTCGTCAGGGAAAAAACATCGGAAGGTAAATTTGCGGTCAGCATACCGACCGGCTTAAAGGAAAATCAAAAAGTGGATCCTATACGTGCCGCGGCTTTTGTTGATCTGGTGCATACGGTTGCGAATTCAAACGAATTTATATACCGGTTCTAATGGCAACCATCACTTTCTAAGAGGAAAAATGAATCATGAATAATCAATCGCGTAGAGATTTTTTAATCAAAACAGGCTACGGCTTGGGCGGGCTTGCATTGAGCGGCTTGGTACCTGGGGTTGGATTTCCCGGAGGCGGATTCCTGTCAAGCGCAATGGCCGCCGACCTGGTCGACCCGCTTGCGGCCAAGCAGCCGCACTTCCCCGGCAAAGTCAAATCGGTGATCTGGCTGCACCAGCACGGCGCTCCGAGTACGCTGGATCTGTATGACTACAAGCCTGAACTGGTCAGGCTGGCAGGGCAAGAGGTTCCGGCCTCTTTCCTGAAGGGCATCAAGACCAGTACGCAGGGCGGGCTCGGCAAGCTTTATGCGTCGAACCGCACCTGGAAGCAACACGGGCAAAGCGGCGCCTGGTTTTCCGACCTGCTCCCGAATCTGGCGCAACATGCCGACAATATTGCGTTCATCAAGTCCAGCGTGACCGTCGGGGCTACCCATGATATTTCGATACTCAAGCTGAACTCCGGCGGTTTGAATCCCGGTAGGCCGTCTCTTGGCGCGTGGATCCAGTATGCCTTGGGTTCCGCCAATCCGGATTTGCCTGCTTATGTGGTGCTCTATAACGGCAAGAAAGAACCGAGCGGCGGCGCTGTCAACTGGAGTTCGGGCTTTTTGCCCGCCGTTTACCAGGGTACCGCTTTCCGTTCCGGTAAATCGCCGATCCTGCATTTGGAGCGTCCTGAGTTAACTGCGGCAGCACAACAAAGCGACAACCTGAAGCTGCTGAAGCAATTAAACGAACTCAAAGGCCAAGCCTATCCCGAAGACACCGAGCTTCAGGCGCGTATCCGGGCCTACGATCTGGCTGAGCGTATGCAGACCTCGGCCCCGGAAGCGGTCGACCTGAGCAAGGAGTCGGACGCGACCAAAGCGCTTTACGGCTTGAACGATGAGGTGACCAAAGAGTACGGCACCAATCTGTTACGCGCACGGCGTCTGGTGGAGCGCGGCGTGCGCTTCATCCAGGTCGTTACCGGGCCGGTGGATGTGGACGGCGACGAAAGGGACTGGGATGCCCATACCAAACTCGAAGAAAATCACGGCAAGCACGCCAGGATCGTCGATAAGCCGATTGCCGGACTGCTGACCGATCTTAAAGCGAGCGGTTTGCTTGATTCGACGTTGGTGGTATGGACGTCGGAATTCGGCCGCACCTCATGGGGCGAAAGCGGTACCGGGCGCGACCACAATGCCTGGGGTTACACGCAATGGCTTGCCGGCGGCGGGGTTAAGGCCGGAACTACGTATGGCTCAACCGACGAAATCGGCTTGCAGGTGGCGGATAAAAGCCAGGCGGTCGACACCTATGACCTGCATGCGACCGTCCTGAACCAGATGGGCTTGGATCATTTGAAACTGATCTATAAATACCAAGGCCGTTCGGAACGTCCTACGGTTGTTTACGGCAAGGTCATTAAGGAGCTGATTGCATAGGGCGTGATCCACGAAAAGCACGAAAGACACGAAAACACCTCGTTCCCATGCGCCGCGTCAAGGCCATTAAGTTAAGTACAACGACACCGTAGGAGCGGGCCATGCCCGCGATGTTTAGGCCGCAGTTATAGAGTTGTAGCTCCTTCCTCGCGGGCGTGGCCCGCTCCTACAACGCCTGACTTAATGGCAGTGACGTAGCTTGTGGGAGCGAAGGGGACCACTTACAAAATGAGAATTGCGCAATAGCCGCCCGACCAAAGGATCACATTGATATGCGTAAAACGATTAACCTGTTCGGAATTGTTTTGGTATTGGCAACCGGCATCGTGTATGCCGAAGCCGCATTCGATTTCGAAGAGTTGATGGAAACAATAGACACGAACTCCCGCAACCTTCAAGGCAGTATCTCCAACAAAGATGCCAATGCAAGCATCGACCTTGCCAAGAAAATGCAGAGTGATTTCAAGCTGGTCGAAGGTTTCTTTGAAAAGAGAGGCAATGCCGCCGATGCGGTAACCGATGCCAAAAAATATGAAGACTTGGCTGTCGAAGTCGTGAAATTTGTCGAAGCGAATGATTTCGATGCCGCGTCAAACAAGGCATTGGAGTTGACCAAAAATTGCGACAACGCTTGCCACGATACCTATAAACCCCTTTAAAGAGTATTTACATGAAACGTTTTTTACTAGGCTGCCTGTTGTCGGGCGCAATCGCGCTGCCCGCCGTCGCTGCGTTACCGGAAGGCCATCCGGCTCCCGATTTTCAGACGCAAGCCTCATTGGCCGGCAAGTCTTTTACTTATTCGCTGCAAGATGCGCTACATAAAGGCCCGGTCGTGGTCTATTTTTACCCGTCGGCCTATACCGGCGGCTGCAATATTCAGGCGCACACCTTTGCGGTGAATCATGACAAATTCGCTGCCGCCGGGGCGACGATTGTCGGCGTGTCGCTCGACAGCATCGACAGGCTTAACGATTTCTCGGCCGATCCGGACTATTGCGCGGGCAAAGTCGCGGTTGCTTCCGATCCCGACGGCAATATCGCCAAGTCCTACGATTTGACAGTCAGGGAAGTGGCTGCGGGGAAAAAAGATTCGCGCGGCGCTGAAATCACTCACGGTTTTGCCGAGCGCACCACATTCGTCATTACGCCTGACGGCAAAATCGCCGCCACGCTGACCGGGCTTAAACCGGCTGAGAATGTCGCTAAGGCGCTTGAAATCGTGCAACAGCTCGCGGCTCCGAAGTAGGCATGAGGCTGTCGCGCTGGGTGTCGAGGATATGTATCGAACCGGTTCCGTTGCCGTCACAGGCGGATTTTTCCTGTCAGAGGCGGCATAAGCACTTGCCGCACAGGCGTTGGAGGCGGAACTCTTTTTTCGCGATCGGCACCTTCGCCCTCATTACTTCGGTCAAGAGTATGGCGGGCGAGGGTGGTTTGGAAATCGCCGCGCAACGCATTGGACAGGGCAGTCCGACCGCCGGCAAACAGAAGTCCGAGGCCGGGCGGTGCCAGGAATGTCACGGCGCGGATGGCAACAGTAGCGATAACAAGACACCCAGCCATGCCGGGCAGTATGCCGCTTACCTGGTCAAGCAGCTGAACGATTTCCAGTCCGGTGCACGCAAGCACGAGATCATGACCATTATGGCTGAGGATCTAAGCGCCGCCGACAGGGCGGATATTGGCGCTTATTTCGCCGGCCAAAAAATCATGCAAGGCGACGGTGTCCGCGACAATCCGCTGGCCAGGGATTTGTTCGTCAACGGCGATCAGGGCAGGGATATTCCGTCTTGCGTCAGTTGTCACGGCGAAAACGGCAAGGGCGGTATTGCCGGTAACGTGATTTATCCGGTCATTGGCGGTCAGCGCGCGATTTATTTGCGCACCCAATTAGTCAATTGGAAGCTGGGCGACCGCAGCAACAGTCCGGGCGGCGTAATGAACAAGATTGCCAAGTCGTTGAGCGATGACGAGATCAATGCGCTGGCCGATTATATTTCCGGGCTTTAGGAAAGGTGATTTTTATAGTTCCCACGCTCCGGCGTGGGAATTCAGTCTGCAACGCTCCAGCGTTGCGGGACGCTGGAGCGTCTACCAC
>JBAQYH010000087.1:0-3381 GCA_049299935.1 Methylobacter sp.
GTATTACGGTATCCAGCGTGGTGTTGACGCCCGCGATAATCTTGCGGTAATCGCCCTGATGCTTGCTGACATCGGCGCGGGTGGACAGCTTGCCTTCAACAGCGGCCTGCGACAGCATAACGGAATCGGCAACCAAGGCCTGTACCCCTAAAACCGCCGAATTCAAACCCTCTTTAAGCTGATTGAATTCCAAGCCGTAATCGATGTGGTCATGCGCGGGCATTTCGCCGCGCCCGAGTTTGCCTACCGCATCGACCATGACCGAAACCGGGCGCAAAATGCCGCGAACGATAAACCAGCTCACTATCGCAAAAACGGCAAACAAGCTCAGCACCACAGCCAGCATCGAGTATTTGCGGGTATTGAGGCGTTCGATTCGGGCGTCAAGCGCCTTGGTCAAGGCCTTGCTGAAATTTTCGGAAGCCGTAAAACGCTGGTCGATGCTGACCGTTAACGCGCCGAAAAATTCCTGGCTGGAAAGTTCCAAGGTCGCCGGTTTGATGATTTTTTCTTCAATCAGGTTAACGACTTTATCCGTATCGTTAACCATTGTTCGGCTATCCTCGCGTAACACTTCGTCGGCGCCGGAGATTTTCGCAGCGCTTTCTTCTATTAGAATCTGGCTTTTGCGCAGCACCCCGATCAGTTGCTGAAGCACCGCCGCATCTTCAGGTTTAATGGTTTTTTGCACCAGTATACCGGCGCCTTTCGCCCTCAACTTGCCCAGCAACTCGGTAACATCCGGAAGCTGGTTAATCGAGATCGCCATCATGTAATAGGTATCGACTTCCGGGTCCAGGGCCAGGTAAGAGGCATCGCTTAATTTACGGTTGAAGGCCAGGATTTCTTCAATCAATGCCGTATGGCGCGCCACGCTGGTTTTGGCATCCAAGCCGGTAACCGCGGCCGCAAGCTGCTCCCAATCGTTGCGCACGGTTTGCCACGGCTCGGTCAAGCCCAGAGTGGACAGCCTGCTGTTAACCGCGTCAACCGCTTTGACCTGCTTGTTGACCTCGCCACGCTTGGCTTCCCATTTGCCGGTACTGCCCTGGTCGCCCGACAGCACCATATTGGAAAGACCGCGGTGTTGCTGAACGAGTTGCACCAGCTTCATGGTTTCGAGCACGTATTCGACGCCCAGTTTTTCATTATCCGCAACCGCCACTTCTTCATTGGCGCGCGTTACCAATAGCCAGCTCGGCACCGCGAACATCAGCACCGCCAGCATCACCAAGGTCATGATTTTTTGACCGAGTTTGATATTGCTTAACAGCGTTTGGACCTTTCCCGGTTTGAAAGGATCGCTGATGCGCCCTGCATTAATATCGGCATACAGCTTAGCTGCCTCGTCGACTTGGGCGCGGGAAGGCTTGAAGCGCAATGAGCGGTAACCCACGATACGCTCATTATCGAAAATCGCCGATACATGGGCATCGACCCAGTAATAATCGCCGTTTTTACAGCGGTTTTTGACGCGGCCGTTCCAGGTGCGGCCTGCCTTGACAGTCTCCCACAACGAATGGAAGGCTTGAGTGGGCATATCGGGATGGCGAATGATATTGTGATTCTGCCCCAGCAACTCCTGTTCGCTAAAGCCGCTTATTTTGATGAATGCCGGACTGACACCGGTTATAACGCCTGTTAAATCGGTAGTGGAAACCAGCGGGTCGTTTTCGGAAAAATGGACTTCGTTTTGAGTGATAGGCTGATTGTTTTTCATGGCTGTTTATTCTCTTTATTATTGAGCTATGGAATTGCTAAATCGTTTCCTCACCCGAATCCTAAAAAAGAGCGCGGCGCGCCTACCTGACTTAGCGTAGGGAGCAACGCACGCGCCAGAGGGGGGAGATAAACCACTCATGCCGGACTGGGTATTTACCCGTCCGAAATGTTTTAATTCAGTTCGTTAAGTCTGAACTTATCGAGCTACGCCCACAATCGGATAACCCTGATTTCCTATAAGGATTGTCTTACGCAGACAGGATGATTTGTTGTAGGGGAAGCCGAATGCAGGACGGCGGGTTCCCCGTTCCCATGCCGCGCACTGCCGCCATTACGTTAAGAAAAATCGAAAACTTTGTTCAATTTTTATGCTGGTTCCCAAGCTCCTGCTTGGGAACCCAGATGACGAAGCTCCAGCTTCGTGAGACGGGAAGCAGGAGCTTCCCGCACCGAATTCCCAAGCAGGAGCTTGGGAACTAGCCCATATTCATAATATTTCTCTGAGCGGGACGCGGGAATCCTTCGGCAGAGTCCTGGGAACGCCGAGCCCCAGCTCGGCTTTTAATTTTCAACTTTCTGATTGTTTCGCGCCAAGCTATGGCTTGGCGTTCCCGGAACTAATCTCAAGTTACCCCACCTGCACCACGTCGCTAACCGGAGCCGCCGAAGAAGACCCCATCGAAACCAACGCCTCCATGTCATCCATCGACAGCACATGCTGGATATTCAGGATGATCACGAATTTGCCGTTGATCTTGCCCATGCCGGCAATAAAATCGGCTCGGATGTTGGTGCCGAAGCTGGGCGCAGGCTCGATCTCGCTGCCCGGAATCTCCAGCACCGCGTTCACCGCATCCACCATCACGCCGACGCTCTGGGTTTCCGCTCCCAGCGCCACCTCGATAATAATGATGCAGTTGCGCCGCCCTACCGCAGTGGGCGGCTTGCCGAAACGCGCGCTCAAATCGATCACCGGCACCACCGCTCCCCGAAGGTTAATCACGCCGCGAATGAACTCAGGCATCCTCGGCACCTCGGTCAGCTGGCCGTATTGGATGATCTCCTTGATGCGCAGTATGCTGATCGCATAGGTTTCACCGCTCAACATAAAGGTCAGATATTGCTGTTGTTCCTCCTGCTCCGGACTGCCGGCCGTAGCCGGCAGCGTTTGTGCCGCTTGCGTTAATGCATTCATATCCGCCTCCTAAAACTTCACGAATTCAGCTTCGTTAGGCGCATGTTTTGCCACCGACACTTTTTTAGCCGCCGCTTTGGCAGGCTTGATTTTGGCCGCCGATACCGATGCCGCAGCCGAGGTGCTGCCGCCCACGGTAAAGAACGCCATCAACTCCTGCAATTGCGCCGCTTGTCCGCTCATCTCTTCCGAGGTCGCGGCCAACTCTTCCGACGAGCTGGCGTTCTGCTGGGTGATCTGGTTCAGCTGGTCCATCGCCGTGTTGATTTGGCCGACGCCTGACGATTGCTCTTCAGATGCCGCTGCAATTTCCTGCACCAAATCGGACGTTTTCTTGATCGACGGCACGATGGTATCGAGCAGCTTGCCGGCGCTTTCGGCCATCTCGACGCTGCTTTCGGCCAGTTCGCCGATTTCCTGCGCGGCAATCTGGCTGCGTTCCGCCAGCTTGCGCACTTCGGCAG